>DAOWFR010000017.1 GCA_030637925.1 Methanobacteriota archaeon | reverse complement strand
CGTAAAATGAAAGGAGGGGAAATAAAATGAAAAAAATAGACTTTAGCTTAATACATGATAGGTGGAACTGGAATGAAATAGATGCAAAAACAATAGAAGACGTATTCATAGGAATCATCGAGGGAGTTCCAGGAGTTTCAGAAATAAAAAGACGTAGTTGTGAAGAACTCCATGATTATAAGATCTATTTTAAGTTTAAAGGAGACAAACGTGTTGAAAGTGGAGAGCATCTCATAAGATACCGAAGTCGTCTGGGGTCTGAATATCTATTTGTTGATGCGGAGATATTAAGACGATTCCCAAAAGCAGTGCTAGAAAAACTGATTAAAGCATTTCCAGAAGGCTGGGGAGAAGACATATCTGTACCTGATATATATTCACCAGCACTCGCGTCATACACGGGTATCGTTGCTGAAGAACAAAGACTGGCATCTGTTCCTAAATCTGGCTTGGCATATCGGTTTACAGGTCCGGGAATCACTCTTGAACAAATAGCTGCACTGGGGGAAAAAGAAGATGTTTAAAAACTACAAATCGAAATTAGGAAATCAGATACAGCCAGTGAGTAAAGGCACCATAGAAGATTATACTGAAACCCAAATTATTTATACCAAAGAAACTACCAATGTAGCTGCACAACCCAAAAAGATTTTGTTTCCGGAACAGCATGTATATGCTTTAGTTCAATTGTTTAAAGAATCAATCGATTCAAATACATTTGAGCACATGGTAGCTATTGGAGACGATGTTGGATTAGGGTTATTTTCTTTCGCAGATGTTAAGAAAGATCCAAACTCAGGGTTATATTTAGCATATAGAGAACCTTTTATGCCTTTTATTGGTCCTCAACCAGAATTTTACCTAGGAGCTTTTCAAAATCCATGTGACTATGATGAAGTATTCAAAAAAGGAGTTGAAGATACTATTTCAGTAAATAAATACGGATTTAGGGTAACAAAAAGTACAAATGGTCATAAGGGGCTCAAAAAAAATGGTTCTACTAAAACAATAGACGACTTATGTTTGGCCTTAGCTAACAATCCAGATGCAAAGGAATTAAGATGGGACAAAGGAGCTTAACAAAATTTCATGAGTTAAGTTTTCAAAGAATGAATCATTAATTGCCTGAAAAAAACATGCGCCGACCGAGAATAGGAAGAAAGTTGATAATAAGGCGCATCTTCAACAACAACCATCAAAATGTCCAGTTAAACAACCTTCACAAGAATCATTATAATTTTTGATAAAAATATTGAATTCATTCTCCGAAACTTCTCTAAAAACATCATCCTGTTTTGTAAAATAACCCCCTTTTTCACCACTGCACGCATGTTCTTCAAAATAAGCTATTCTTACATCAATTAACTCTTGAGATGGTGAATGATCATCAGGGAAAAAAAGATTTCCTTCAGGATTAGGATAATAAGAAATATATGTGTCCCCATCTACACAGATAGGTGTAGCACCAGATGAAGGAGCAGGCACTTCACTTCCATCAAAAGTTTCAATATTTTTTTTTGTACACGCTACAAAAGAAATTAGTAATAATAAGCAAATCATAAACACTATTTTTCTCATAGTACTATCAAGAATAATATACTATTTAAATATTTGGAATAACCTGGCTTTTCCAGGTTAAAGAAAAGTATGCGCCGACCGAGAATCGGACCCACAGTTGAATGCGGCGTTTTGATGTTAGACGAGAAGAATAATCTCATTCATATCTCAACGCATCCACAGGCTTTAATCTTGAACCTTTATATGCAGGTACTGCTCCTGCTATCATTCCAACCAGGATGGATACTGTAATTGCCATGATTACTGAATTCATTGAAACAATAGTCCCGCCTCTTGTTAGAAATGTTTGCCCCATTAGGGCTGGCAGGCTTCCAGATAAAAGCGCACCTAAGAAGATACCTAGAATTCCTCCAACAAGACCGATTAGTCCTGCATTAAACAAGAATATCAATAAAATGTCTTTGTTCCTGGCGCCTATTGCTTTCATAATACCTATTTGTTTTGTTTTCTCAAGCACTGATGTGAACATGGTGTTTGCAATACCAACTGCTCCAACAATTAAAGAGACAGCAGCTATAGCTATTAAGAACATATTCATAGAAGCCATCATTTCAGCTCTTGCCTCTTGTTGTTGTTTGTTAGAAGAAACTGTGAAATCCCTGTCCTTCTCAGTAACATGCCTTGAAAGCATTAATTTACTCTCGATTTTCTCAATAACAGCATCAAGGTTATCCTCATCTTTTATTTTTACAATAATAGAATCATAAACACCATTTTCTTTATCATCTAATACTTGATATGCCATTTGGATAGGCATGTAAATGCTTGTGCTTTCACTTTCAAGTATGCCTACAACCCTGAAAGCATTGCCCTCAATAGTTATCATCTTATTAATGCCCAGGGGCTGGTCAAAATAAGAACTTGCAAGCCTTGCACCTATAACCACCACGTTTTGATCTGCTGAATCAAGCATTCTTCCCTCTTCAATATCCAAAGTTGTTATCTGAGACCAAATCTTCTGGTCAACACCTGTCAAAGAAACAGAACCAGTTTTTCCAAGAAAAGTTACATCAACATTACCTCTAATATTTACATCAATAAGCTCAATGTCAGGTATTCCTTTTAAGACCTGCACATCAAATCTGTCTACTACTATTTCTTCTTCTGTTGCTTGTGAAGAACTCCCGCCACCACCACGGAAATGCCCTCCAAATCCCTGGCCTCTTGAATAGCCAGCTGTAACAGTCAATAAATCACCACCTAGCTGGCCTAGCTGCGAAGTCATTGTCTGCTGCATGCCTTCACCAAGTGAAACAATAGCAATAACTGCACCTACACCAATTACTATCCCGATTATGGTAAGCCAGCTTCTCAGCTTGCTATGAATCACCATATTAAAGGCATGCTTAAGGCATTTGCTTAGCTTCATTTTAATTTAGTCTATTTCTTCTTTTTTTTGAACAAGTCCTTGAACTTGAATTTAGGGTTAGCTAATTTCTCTTTCTTGTATTTGCGGTGCACAAAAAATGCGATGATTAATATCACTAAACCAATAATATACCATTTGTACTGAGAAAAGAAACTAGGTTGGTTTCTTTGAAACCCTCTAGCTCCAGGCATTGTGGTTTGTCCATCTTCTGTTGTCACTGCACTGGTTTGGACACTTACCTGAACTTCTTTTTCAATAGTATCCCTTCTTCCCATTGTGTCTGTATAATCAATTTGCACTTTTACTGTATTAGGACTGTCTTCTGCTTGACGCTGCTTTATAAATTCTGCCCGCTCCTCCTCTGTCATGGTTCTTGGATCTTTATCAAAAGTTCTTGTAGTTGCAGAACCGCCTGATTGCAATGCAAAGCTAGCAACAGTGTAATCTCCCTTGTCCAGGTTACCGATAATCACAGTGTTTGAGCCACTTACTCTCCACCCATCCTGTCGGGGTATTATAACTGAGACAGAATAAGCAGGATTACTGCCAATATTTGCAATAGTAAAAGATGTTGAGCCTGCTGAACTCTCAGAGAAAGCAACATCAAAATCTGTTTCTCCACCAACATACACTCCTGCCTGGGTTATAATTGTCGTTTGATTTCCTGTAGCAGGGTCTTCATAAGTTAAGTGTAAATCCAATTTGTACAAGCCAGGGTCTGCATTTGTATCAGCAATAACATCATATGCTAGTTCAACGCTTTCCCCAATATCAAGGTACTTTATATACTTTGTATTGTCAGAACCAACAGGAAGAACTATGTCATTCTCATTCTCCCATGAAAAAGTCAAATCCCTCAAAGGAGCAGAACCAACATTATTAATTGTAAAAGTCATAGAGGTTTGTTTACCAGGTATGAGCTGGACTTTGTCAATATAGATTATCTCAGCGCTCTCCCTACTCTGAACATCAATGCTAAAGGTCCTTTCAGTTCTGAATATTTCTCTTTTTCCTTCTTCATACTCCCATACTTTTATTTCATACTGGCCTTCAGTTGCGTCCTTATTAACTCTAAGCTTAAACTTGACTATCTTTATGTCTTCCCCTGATTGATAAGCTCGGATAGTGCCTACGTCTTGAACAAGTTCTTCACCCGAAATCTCTTCAAAAGGATAATCAGGAATAACTTCTAAAACAAGGTTTTCAGCAGCCACGCCTCCTTGATTTTCCACACCAATTCTTAACTCAACAACGTCCCCTGTTATTGCAGGATCAGGGTCCTGGTTCACCAAGCTAAGGGTGATATCCTTTTTGTCATCCACATCTGCAAGAACTGAGCCTGAGAATAATCCTATCAGTATCACTAAAATCAAACTTACAAAAAGATATTTATTTTTCATTTTATTTTTCATTTCTTATTCCTCCTAAATTTCTTCATAGCTCCATTTTGTTTAATACTAAGTATTTTGCCATCTTTTAATTCAACAATAGTATGAGCATACATAGCAAGTTTTAAATCATGAGTAACTAAAAGAATGGTTTTTCCTTTTTCTTTCCAAAGCCTATATAACATTTGCAGAATCTCTTTTCCTGTAACACTATCCAAAGCCCCTGTGATTTCATCAGCAAGAATTATTTCGGGGTCACCAACAATAGACCTGGCAATGGATACTCTTTGCTGCTCTCCTCCTGAAAGCTGAGTAGGCAGGTTATGCATCTTATCACCCAAGCCTACAAGGGTTAATACCTCTCTTGCTCTTTTAGCAGCAATGCTGTCAGGAATTCCTTGTAATTCCAAAGGTAAAAGAACATTTTCATAAGCATTCATGGTTGGAATTAAGTTATACAGCTGAAAGATAAAACCAATAGTAATTCCTCTTAAAGAAGCGAGATCAGATTCAGGCAGCTTAGTAATATCCCTTGACTTCAAGAAGATGTGTCCTTTAGAAGGCATATCCAAGCAACCAACCAGGTTCATCATGGTTGACTTGCCACTGCCAGAAGCACCAATGATAGCAACAAAATCACCTTTATTAATATTTAAGGTAACCCCTCTAAGAGCAGGGACCTCTACCTCGCCCATCTGATAAATCTTCCACACATCCTTAAGTACAACAAGAGGTTCTTTTTTCATATGCTAACCCAATAATGTAATTGATTTATAAATATGGGGGCTATTAGTCTACTTTATAAAAGTTATCTTAAAAAGAGAGGAGGAAATAGTATGCGCCGACCGAGAATCGAACTCGGGTCTCAAGCTGTTTGCAAATGATTATGGCAAGCTCGTATTATAACCACTAAACTACCGGCGCATATAATGTATAAGAAAGGGCTTAATTAAGATATATAAAACTTACTTTTCTTTCTCTCTCTTCTTTACTATCTTAACAGCTAATCTCTTTTTTTCTGTTGGACTAAGCCTTCTGGTTATTATTATAATTTCATTCTTAAATATCAGGTCAGTCTGGCTTATAAAGGATAAGAGGATGAGTCCTGTGTACAGGAACTGGAAGAATATGTTTAGTTCACCCAAATTAAAACCCAGTATTACTCTAACATCATATATGGTCAGGAGCATTGATAACAGGGTATAGGCAAGGTAGATTATGCTTGCTATGAACAAGTAATCCCAGGGTCTTCTCTCCTTATGACTCCTGGTTTTTTTTAAGAAGAGAAAAGCATATATTACTATGAATAAGGCAATAAATGCGTTGGCTAGTGAAAATATTCCTCGTATAAGGTCTAAGAACATTTTATTTTAAAACCCTCTTTTTTTCTACTCAATATGTATTATATCTTAGCTTTATATAATTTTTTGTTTAAAACATTAATGGGCCTGCCCGGATTCGAACCGGGGACCCTCACCATTTTGAGACAAGTTGTTTTTCTCGTCAAGGTGATGTCATACCAGACTAGACCACAGGCCCTTAATCCTGGGTAAATATCTCTATTATCGCTGCAAATGCTGGTCTTGTTATCAGCACTCCTATAGTAACGCCTAGGATTGTTGTGAGGGCAAATCCTTTTAATAAGCCTGCTCCTACTCTGTAGAGGGGGAGCATTGCAACAACTGTTGTGAAGTAAGCAGCGAATATTATGAAGAAGGCTTTTTTAAGTTTGTCCTTCCAACTAGCAAACTTGGCTTTCTTACCAATAAGGGTTTCATCAGTTATGATTATCTGGTGGTCTATTCCTGTTCCTATGGCTATTATGATTCCTGCTATTGCTGCCAGGTCAAGATTCCATCCTATAAGTGCTGCTACACCAAGTATTATTATGGCTTCTGATACCATGTTTATTATCATGGGTATGCTCACCACTAGTTTTTTGTACCTGATGAATACTGTTGCTGCTACTGCGAGTATTGCAACCAGGCCTATGAGCAGAGCGTTCTTAATGAATTCTTCTCCTAGTACTGGACTTATTGTGTCTGTTTTTACTATTTCAAGCTTTACTGGCAGGCTGCCTGTTATTAGGATGGTTTGTAATCGTTTCATATTCTTCAAGGCATCTGCCATGGCTGCTTGCTGTGTCTGACCTACTCCGCTTCCTGAGATGCTTATATCAGTCACAGGGTTTCCTTTGAGATCTGCTCCTATTCTTAGTTCATCAACTAGTTCATCATCAAGAAATAATAATAATGATTCTGACAAGTAGTCCTGTTCTTCTTCAATAACAATCTCTAAGTCCTTTGTTGCTTCTGCTTGTTTCTGAGCTGCTTCTGGGCTTAGAGCAATACTGAACCTGAACCTACAACTCCAACCATCTGTTATTTGACCACAGCCAACCTGTGGGTCTATGCCTGAGCACTCAGGAGTCCTGCAAACATAGGTTACATCATTTCCTCCTCTGAAAACAGTGCTATTAGCTATCTTGGCTTCAAACTTGCCTTGTTTTGCCAAGAGGTCTTTTACTTCTTCTTTTGTGGCTCCTGCTATCTCAACGATTATAAAGTCATTACCTTCAAGATCTGATGCTGGTCTTACAATAATATCTGTTAAGCCAAAAACATTAAGTCTTTGCTTTATATTATCAATTGTAAAGTCAAGGTCTTGCTTGCTTATCTTATCTTCTGGTTCTAGCATTACTCTGCTTCCTCCACTAAGGTCAAGTCCTTTCCTAATATTGGTTGTAGGAGCTAGGTACAAGGCTAGGCCTATATCTGCAACTCCGATTAGTTCTTTTTCAAACTTCTGGACTTCTATAGTCTTGGTAACATTAACTGTTTCATTAGTAGTCTCATTATAAACTTCCTCTATTATTGTCTTATTCTCTGTCTCATTAAGATATGTTATCTTATACTCTGGCAATGCTGTTAGCTTGTAAATGTTCTTATTGGTCTTAATAGTAAAGGTCCTATTAATCTCAAGTGTATTTACAAAATCATAATAATCTTTTAATGAGTGAATAGGCTTATTATTAATCAGCAGCATTCTCTCCCTGCTCATAGGAGTAACTTTTGGTGTTGGGCTCTGGATGCCTGCAATACTGGCTGAGCTGTTCTTAGCAACATTTCTTATTGCCAAGCCCTCTGCCCAGGGATTTGGATGAATAGCTATGAGAGCTAGAACTAGAAATACTAGAAGGATTATTATTCTTATATTCCTTGTTGCTTTTTTTAGTTTTCCCATTTCTTATTTCTCAATTGCTTCAACTATATTTACTTTTACAGCTCTTTTACTCTTATGCTCAATATAGTATCTTAGGATGCCTGTGTTCTGCAGCCAGGTATTAATAATATCAACTATTAAGCCTATGAGCAGGATTATCATTATCTGCCTTATAGTCTCAGACTGTGAAAGGATTAGAGCTATGATTATAGCCACCATTGTAGTGGCATTCATGGTAAGCCCTGTTTTTGCAGCGCTTATAATCCTGTCAAACACACTCCCTTCTTTTCTCTTCAAAACACGAGTGCTGAGAAGGATGTCAGTGTCCACACTATAACCTATGAGCATAAGAAAGGCTGCTATACCAGCAGTGCTTAGCTTTATCCCTAACAAATTAATTATTGCCAAGGTTACAACAATGTCTGAGAAAGCACATAGGATTACTGCCATGCTAGGAACAAAGGTTCTAAAGTAAATAAACACAACTATACCCATAAAGATGAATGCTATGATCAGGGCTATCATGGTCTGCTTGAAAAAGCCTGCTCCTAGACTAGGACCAGTAGTCTCTGTTGAGGATTGCTCTTTTGCACCAGGAATCTTTTCTTCAGTAGCCTCTAGAATGTCTTTCACTATATCAAGATTATCAGAGCTTATAATAATCGCTTTTTGCTCTCCAAACTCTGCAATACTCCTCACATCAATATCATCAGCTGGAAAGTGTGTTTTAAGAAAGCTCTCAATATCCTCAACATCTATTGGTTCATGAACAGGAATAGTAATAACAATACCTCCTTTAAGGCTCACCCCCCTGTTAATAAAGTCTCCTGTAGTAGCTGTCTGAACAATTATACTTATTATTGCTATTAATAATATGATAAAGGGTATGAATAATAGCTTCTTATAACTCTGGTCATAGAATTTCAAAAAGCCTTTGTACTCGTCCCTTGTCTTTGCCTTTTTTTCCTGTTCTTCAAGCATTCTGAACTGCTCAAGCCTCTGCTCTTTCAAGAGCCTCCTCTTCTGCTCTCTTCTCTCTCTTCTTGATAAAGCCATTAGTGAGGTTGTGTTGGAATTTTATTAATAAATGTTTTGGTAAAAGCCTTGTTTTAAACTTTGATTTTTTTAGAAAAATAAGTAAAATATATATACTGACAACACAAGAATAAGAATCAAGAGTAAAAAAGAGGTTTTTGCTGTGAAGCTAAGCCAGGTCTCATTTGAGTATATACTTGTGGTAGGCATTGCTTTACTGATAATAGTGCCAGGAGCCATGTTATTCTACAATTACTCTATTAAGTCTGGTGATGAGCTTACTCGCTCAAGAATTGACATGGTGGGCAATGAGATTATGGATAGTGTTGAGAAGGTTTATTACATAGGAGAGAATAGTTGGGAGACTATCAAGGTGGATGTTCCTGACAGTGTGAGAAGGATTTATGTACTTAATAACTATGAGCTGGTTATAGAGTATGAATCTTATGTCGGAACAAGCGAGGCTGTTTTCTTCTCTGATATAAACATGACAACACCTTACCCTCAGGGTAGTATTAGTGATGAGGTGCATGCAGGCCTTAATATTATAAAGATTACCTCACTAGGATACTATGTGCTTATTAATGAGACAAGATGATTTTCTTAAAGAAAAAAACAGGTCAGAGCAGTATTGAGTTTGTCTTAATAGCAGGTGTTATGTTCTTTGTCTTCATAGGGATGTTCGTGGTCATCCAGGGCAGGATGGCTGGTGCTTATAAGACAAGGCTTTACAATTCATTAGAAGGCCTAGGCAACCTGGTGAGTACAGAGGTAAGACTGGCTAAGTCTAGCCAAGGTGATTACTCAAGAGAGTTTTTTCTCCCAGAGGTTATTGGTGGTTACAATTACAGCATTAATATTTATGATAAGACAGAGGTTGTTATTACAGTAGAGGACTTTGACTATGTTGTTTTTCTAGACTATAATGTTAGCGGAGATATTGGTAAAAGATGGAATCTTATTAAGAATGATAAAGGTAATGTCAGCATAACTCCTTTAGGCTAATTCTAGGATAGAGTAGAACTAAAAACCATAATATTTATAATCAAACACAAAAACATGTCTGAAAGGAAGATGAGTCATCTTGATTATACCAGGAAAGTCTTAAAGGAATTCAAGAATCCCAGCAACATAGGTGAGATCAAGAATCCTGATGGCTATGGCAGAGTTGGTAATCCTACTTGTGGGGATATAATGGAAGTATTCTTAAAAGTAAAAAATAATAAGATAGTTGATATAAAAGCCAAGACCTTTGGGTGTGTGGCTGCCATAGCAACCACTTCTATACTTACCAAGCTTGTAAAAGGAAAAACCATTGACAAGGCCATGAAGATAACCAAGGATGATATTGTAAAAACCCTTGGTGATTTGCCACCAATTAAATATCACTGCTCTATCCTGGGGATTGAGGCATTGCACAAGGCGATAGAGGATTACAAGAAGAAAAACAGATAAGTTATTAAGTTATTTCTATAGATGCATTTAAGAAAAGAATAGTAACCTTTAAATACAACCAATCTAAAATAATATTAGCATGGGATTATTCACTAATTTTTTAAAGAAGTTTTTGAAGAAGCTTTTTAAGAAGAAAAGAGAGATAAGACTAGGTCTTTATGGTCCTCCTAATGGTGGGAAAACCACTCTGGCTAATAAGATTACCCTGGACTGGATTGGAGAGGAGATGGGTAAGGTAAGTACTATTGCTCATGAGACCAGGGAGATACAGATAAAAGAGCAGATTACTATTAAGTCAAAAGGCAAAGAACTAACCTTTAACCTGGTTGACACACCTGGCATTGCCACAAAGATTGATTATGAGGACTTTATAAAAGCTGGTTTAAAAGAAAAAGAGGCTAAGAAGAGAGCTAAAGAAGCAACCAAAGGAGTTATTGATGCTATTAAGTGGCTTGATGACATGGACACAGTAGTGGTTATTCTTGATTCTACAAAAGACCCTTACTCTCAGGTTAATATCACTATTATTGGTAATCTTGAAGCAAGAAAGATTCCTGTGCTCATAGTTGCTAACAAGATTGACCTTAAGAAGTCTGATGTTAAGAAGGTGCAGGCTGCTTTCCCACAGTATGATGTTATTGGTATTAGTGCAAAGTATGGTAATCATATTAATAATTTTTATGAGGCCTTGTTCAAGGTAACTAATGCATAATATAATTTAAATTCAGGAGAAGAAAAGAAAAATGTTAACCCTGCAATTCATTCCTTACTCAGAGATTAGCCACTTGAGCCCTGATAAAAGAATCCAGAAGCTCTTAAAAGTGGTTAAGGAAGAAAAGATAGTGTTGCTTGAAGGAAAACTAGGCAGTGATGAGAAGTCTGATCTCATAAGAAAGACCATGGAAGAGATTGATGACAAGTTCAAGGGCATAGAGATTGAAGAGCTTGATATTGATAAGAAGGACAAGGCCTTTCTTGAGAAGATAAGAACAGTCTTCATAAACCTTTTAATGGGGAGCAGAAGAGGCTTAACCATAGTAGGACCTGCATCAATTATAAAGGAGATTAAAAAAGACCCTGATAAGATAATGTTATTCACAGAGGATGTTAAGAGGAAGAGGAAGAAGTGATAAAAGAGAAAGGAGATATGCAAACAAAAACACTTTTAAACCCTAACTAATTCTAATAAAACAATATGCCTCACCAGTGTGTTAGATGCGGAAAGATGTATGATGATGGTGCACAGGAGATTCTAAAAGGATGCTCATGCGGTGCCAAGATGTTCTATTTTATTAGGCCTGAGAAGCTTAAGCAGATTCAGGAGCAGCAGGAGAGAGCGCCATTAAAAGAGAAAGAGCAAGTACAGATAGAAAAGGATGTTTATGACCTTATAGGTGATGAGATTGACAAGGAAAAGCCTGTAGTCCTTGATATTGAGAGCATTGAGATTCTTAAGCCAGGAAAGTATAAGTTAGACTTGGTAAAGCTGTTCAAGACTAAAGAACCCTTGATATATAAATTAGAGGATGGTAAGTACATGGTTGACCTGGTTGAGAGCTTTAAGAAGATGATGGGTAAGAAAGCTGAATAAAAAAACAACAAACAATATAAACATAACCACTTAACTTTTTCTTATGCTGATAGTTGATATTCATGCACACATGGACTTTGAAGAGTACAAGCAAGATCTAGATAAGGTTATGGAAGAAAATAAAAAAGCAGGGGTTGCAGTAATTATTAATAACGGCGTAACTGTTGATAGCAACAGAAAGGTTCTTGAGCTTGCAAAAAAATACGATATTATAAAGCCTGCTCTAGGGATTTATCCTGTGCATTGTATTGATATGAGTGAACAAGAGTTTGATAAAGAACTTGACTTTATTTCTAAACAAGACATTATAGCTATTGGAGAAGTAGGATTAGATTATTTAAAAGGAGATGATAATCCTCATGGAGACATTCATAAAGACAAGATGAAGCAGTGCTTTGAAAAATTCATAGCCTTAGCTGAGAAAAAGAACATCCCATTAATTGCTCATAGCAGGCGTGCAGAGCTTGATGTAATAGAGATGCTTGAAAGCAGTAAGCTAAAGAAAGAAAAGATTATTATGCATTGCTTTATGGGAAGAAAACATCTTGTTAAAAGAATTCTTGACAATGGCTGGAGCATGAGTGTGCCTTGCATTATTAATAAATTACAGCAATTACAACTCATTGTAGAGCAGGCTCCTATGACTAAGTTGCTCACAGAAACAGACTGCCCTTATATGAGTCCTTACCCTGATATTAAGAGAAATGAGCCGAGATTTGTTATTGAAGCCTTAAAAAAGATTGCAGAGATAAAAAAATTAGATGTTGAAGAAGTCTCAAACATGATTTATAAGAATTATCAGAGTGTTTTCTAGTTCTTTATTTTGAGTATTTTCTTCATAAACATTAAGTTGTATATAGTCAGGAAAAAGCTTATAGGAGCAGATAATAATAATAGGAGTATGAATAGAATAATTAATATTATAATGCCAAAGACGCCTCCAATGATAATAGCTACTATTAAACCAAGAGCAGTATAGACCAGATACACCAAACCTCCTGCCAAGGCCACAACAATAAGGATTGGAATTAGCAAGAATATCATTAATAATAAAACTGCTATTCCTATAATAATGTTCAGGACAAACCTCATGACTGCAAACATTATCATATCCTTATAGTTCTTCTTGAACAAGCTCAGAACTTTTTTAAGTGAGAACAAGAACTTCTTCTTTGTTAAGTACATATAATAAACAACAAAGAACCTAACAAAAACATATATTATCATAAATATCAATGACACAAATCCCATTAATATTAATAACAATAACATAGAGGAAAATGAAAAATCAATACTGCTCCCTTTCAAAAGAGGCAAGGTTAATGGTAGGCTAATGAGTGTTATAACAATCAAAAATATAAACCCCGTTACCACACTGAACAAGAAATAGGAAAAGCCAAGACTCAGGTTATTCTTAGAGTGCTTTATTATAAGCACCTTTTCCTTGTCTACAGAGTTGATAAGTGTAAAGGTCAAAAGGTTGCTTATAAAGATAAAGAGAACTCCTAAGAGAAGAAGAAAAGATGCCCCGCCTATTATTAGCCAGGAGTACTGGGACCACAAACTAGAAAGAACTGCTAAATCAGAAAAATCAGAGGTTCTATAGTTAAAATTTGAATTAAGACCTACACCTGATGCAAAAAGCCCTAAAAATCCAAGCTTAAGCCATATCTTAAGATTAAAAGGTAGCAGGAATTTCTTTGTTCTTTCAAAGGCTGGTTTTATAAGAGCAATGCTAATAAAAGACATGAGTTCATAAAAAAACAGTTTACTTTAAATAATTTTTTATAAATTACAGATAGTAAGATAAATTAATCAATTAAAAACCTCTCAGAAAAGGAAAATATTAAATAAGCAAAAAAACAATAAAAGGTAAGCATACTATAAAAGGTGATTTGCATGGAAATCAGGATTGATACAAAAAAAGATTCTCCTGAGGATATTAGAAGGACTATTGAGTTCTTGCAAAAACTGGTTGAGAGTAGTACAGGTGGTGAGTTTAATACTGGCGGTGATGTTTCTAATGGGATGACTGGCTTATTTGGAGGTACTCCTGTGCTAGGCACTCCTCCTGATAGTTCTGACAGTGATGATGAGAGCAAGGATGAGGAAGAAAAAGGAGACATAGAAATCATACCTTACTAAAAAATGAAACAAGCAAATTCTTGTTTTGCAGTTCCATAAAAATAACGAAGTGATTTTTATGAAATATGAATATCTTGACCACACTGCTGACTTAAAGATAAGAGCCT
>DAOWFR010000077.1 GCA_030637925.1 Methanobacteriota archaeon | reverse complement strand
CCTATTATAAGGAATTCTGGGTCTAGGAAGGTTTGATAAATAATATCTTGTGCTTCAAAATAAATCTTAAAGCCATTAACATCAACTGTTCCTCGCTTAATACTTGTTGCATCAGCGAATCTTAAAGTAAGTACAACTCCGTTTTCACCAAAGTACATTGCATCATATAAATTACCAGGAATATTAAAGTAGAAGACTGGTTGAGCACTCTCTTTTAGAAAGGTAGTAATCTTAGGCATATCTATTAGAAAAGAGCCTGTGTTAGTGGTTACTACAAGCACATTATCTCCTGGCTTTAGGAATTCCTTGCTTATCTCAATGCTTGTCTTAACACCACAGTCAGGATAACTTGTGTATATAACCCTGTTATTAATCAGTATCTGCACAAGACCTTCCTCTCTTGGAGGACAGTCAGGTAGAAATTCAAACAAACCAAGCTCAAGATTCTCATACTCCCCCTCTGCTATTGAAAAATGTTGCTCTGACAAAGCACCTGAGTAATCAGTGACCTTACCTGATACCAGCACATTTTCTAGCTCATACTCATTAAAACGCCAGAAAGCAGCTCCTGGTGATGAGACTTCAAATATCAGGCTGTTCTTAGCTTTCAAATATTCATTGGGTAAATCAATTGGTTTTGGACTGGCTTGTTTTATCTCACTCTCAAATATCTTGTACTCATTAAGCATAATTATTAATCTGCCTGAATGCTCCTTAATATTAAAAGAGAGCTTTACATCACTTATTGTTCTTGGGTCAAAGAAAAAGATTAATTCTTCTGTCTTGTCACTAAAAGCAGAGTTCTTAACATACAAGGAATCTGTCCTCTTAAGCTCATCAGCATTAGTAACTGTAAAAACCATGAATGAGGGTATTGTGTGTTCAACCATGTTTGCACTAGGAGGATAAAGCCTGCCTGGTGTGCTTGAAAATAACACACTCTTTGCTCCGGGAGGAGCACCCCCTCCTGGCCCACCAGCAGGAGTCTCACCAAGTAATTCTGCTCTGTCCTGAGGGGACAAAAATAGGATGTAAAACACTATGGCAACAGCTATTAATATGACTACTACCCCTGCCTGACTTCCTGTTTGGGCAAGCCTAGTTTTCAATCTACTCATAATCATCTTCTTAATAATCAAAATATATAAATTTATTGGTTTTAGTGAGAGGGGAAAAACAAGAGATAAGAAAAAGCAAAGATTAAAAGGAAAATAAACAAAAAACATTATATACTAACAAAAAAACCCAGATAAACAATATGCAAATCATAAAAAAGAATCTTAAGCATGGAGAAGTAATTGTTAAGATTAATAATCCAGAGGACTTGTGGTTTTTGAACCAGGTCATTGATGTAGATGATACTGTAAAGGGCAGGACTGAGAGAAAGCTTAAGATTGGAAAGGAAGATGAAAGAAAGCAAAGTATTGTTAGGAAAACATTGTTCCTTGAATTAAAAGTAGAGAAAACAGAGTTTCATAAATACTCAGACAATCTGCGCATTAGTGGAGTAATTCTGCAAGGACCTGATGATGTGTCTAAGGGCACGCACCATACTTTTAATGTTGAAGCGGGCAGTATTATAACTATTAAAAAACAAGAATGGCTGAGTTATCAGCTTGAAAAACTAAAAGAAGCAACCCAAAAGCTTAAAACAAAAATCCTGATAGTGTTAATGGATAGGGAAGAAGCTCTTTTTGCTCTTCTAAAGCATCAAGGCTATGAGGTATTGGCAAGGCTTAAAGGAGAGGTTGCTAAAAAAAGTGTTGAAGGTAGTGGAAAAAAGAATTTTTACAATGAAATAATTGAAAAGCTGAAAGAATACAACAAGAGGCTTGAGCCTCATAATATTATTATATCCAGTCCTAGTTTTTGGAAAGAATATTTAATGAAAGAGATGTCTGATGAGTTAAAACAAAAAATCACGCTCTCAACTTGTTCTGATGTTAAAGAAACAGCTATTAAGGAAGTTTTGCAAAGACCAGAACTCTTTAAGGTGCTTGAGAGTGACAGAGCAGCCAAAGAATTAAGCATGATTGAAGATTTGCTAAAAGCTATTTCAAAAGATGAAGCATGTTATGGCTTGGCTGAGTGCAAGGAAAAAATAATGATAGGAGCTGTTAAAGAGCTGCTTGTAAGCTATGAATTCATGCAAAAAGCAAGACAAGAGAATAAACATAAAGAAATAGAGGGATTAATGAAACAGGCAGAGAAGATGAAGGCAAAGGTGCATATTCTTAGTACAGAGGAAGCAGAGAAAAAACTGGTTGGTTTGGGAGGAATAGCTGGTATTCTAAGATGGAAGCAGCAATAAGCCTTATTGTAAAGGATATTCTTACAAAAAAAGAGCTAAGCAATCTTAGCAAAGAGTTTGTATTAGAGAAAGTAAAGAAATTTCTTGAAACACATAAAAAAATAAATGAAAAAATGAAAAAAGAAAATTATTTGCGCCTGCAGCGGGCAAAAGAATATAAAGAATTAGTTAAGACTATAAGAGCAGAACTAAGAGAAGTATATGGCGTCTTTATTCTGAAGGATTACAAGAAGAGATATGAACTTTTAAAAGAACTAAAAAAGAATCCTTCAATAGAAAACCATAATAAAATTTTAGGGTTGCACAAGTCAAGCAAGGAAAGACTGCCTTATTATTCTTTGGTTTATAAGAAAATATTTGAGATTGCTGGTGTTCCAAAAAGGATTATTGATTTGGCCTGTGGCTTAAACCCTTTTAGTTATCCTTTTCTTGGATGCAAGCCAGAGTATGTTGCATGTGATTTATCTGAGAAAGACCTTGATTTTATAAAGGAATATTTTAAAATAATGAGGATAAAAGGAAGTACAAAGAAAATAAACTTAATTAAGAGCAACCTCTACGAGGTTGTAAAGAAAAACGATTTGGTATTATTATTCAAAACCCTTGATTCTCTGGAAACTATTAAAAGAAATATAAGTGGGCAAGTGCTAAGGAATATTCAGGGTAAGTTCATAGTGGTGTCTTTCTCAACCAAGAGCCTTGGAGGTGGAAAAATAATAAGAAAAGAGAAAAGAGCTTGGTTTGAGAGACTTATAAAAAAGCTGGGTTATAGATCTAAGATTTTTGAAATACCAGGCGAGACATTTTACATCATAACCAAATAAACATACTATTTACTATACTTCTCTACGGTTACTTTAAGTGTGCGTTTTTGAAACTATTGAGTAAGTGTAAAAAATAGTAACATATAAATAGTAGTTATGAATATTTGGTATTAAAAAGGGGTGATCGATCCTATTTTTTGGAGGTAGTAATATGATTGTGAAAGAGGAGTTTCTGGCAAAACTGAGAAGATATTTTGGGCTAAACCTGTATGAAGTAAAGATATGGGCAGCTCTTCTATCCAGAGGGGTGAGTACTGCTGGTGAGTTAAGTGACATAGCTAATGTGCCTAGAAGCAGGAGCTATGACATTCTGGAAAGCCTTGAAAAGAAAGGTTTTGTAGTGATGAAGCTTGGCAAGCCAATAAAGTACATTGCTGTAGCACCAAAAGAAGTGGTTGAGCGCGTAAAAAAGAATATGAAGCAAGATGCAGAGGAAAAAATAAAAAGACTCGAAGGTCTAAAAAAGACTGATGTTATACAAGAACTTAATTCCCTGCACACCCAAGGAGTTGAATTAATAGAGCCTTCTGATTTATCAGGCTCATTAAAAGGCAGGCATAATCTGTACAACCACTTGGAATTAACCATTAGGAATGCAGAGAAAACAGTAACCATCATGACAACCACAGAAGGCTTGGTAAGAAAGGTTGAAGGCTTAAAACCTGTTTTTGAGCAGATAAAAAAAAGGGGTGTTAAGATAAGAATAGCTGCTCCAATTAGTAGTAAGGAAGCAGAGAAGGCAGTCAAAAACTTAGCAGGCATTGCAGAGGTTAAGCATACAAGTGCAAGAGCAAGATTCTGCATTGTTGACAGCAAAGAATTAATCTTCATGGTAATGGATGACGCAGACGTACACCCAACTTATGACATAGGAATTTGGATTAACACTCCATTCTTTGCAAAGTCTCTTGAAGATATGTTTGAGCTTGCATGGAAAGCCATGAAGAAGAAAGCCAAGGCTTAAACAAAATTAAATTTTTTATTTTTATATCTCTTTTCTTATTATCAATATTTCCTCAGAATCACTTCAGAATAGAAACATATTTAATATAATTTAAAGTACATCTCTCACTTATGAGTCTAGAACAAAAAGTAAGGTCTTGTTTGAATTCCCAAGAGATTAGAGAGAAAATTACAAAAGATAAACCAACCCTCTTAGTGCCATCATTTAATGAAGAAAGAATTCAACCATCTTCTTTTGAACCAGTAATCAGCGAGGAGTTATTCATTCTTGATACAGAGACTGAAGGAATGTTTAGACCTCAACCCAAGGAAAGCATATATCAAACCCTTTTACAATTACCAGGCAGACAAAGACGCCGAGAGAACATCCGGAATGGGTTTGAAATAAAAAAAAGTTTCACATATCTAATCCCTTTGGAAGAGAGAATAATCCTTAGCAAAGGAGAATACATTAAATCATCTCCCAAGAGCAGTTTTGGAAGGTTGTTTCTAAACACGCGAATGCTCACTGACTATAATCCTTGTTTTGATGAAATAAATGCTCAGTACAAAACAAGTTCTGAGTTAAATATGTGGTTACTAGTTCAACCTCTTGCTTTCAACATGATTATCTACTCTGGCCTTCCATTGAATCAGATGAGATTTTTTATAGGACAAAACTTTCAATTAACTCCAATAGAATTAATTAAAGAATTCAAGAAGAATCCTTTGTTGTATATAAAAAGAAAAAAATCTTTGATTCCTGCAAATCCAATAATAACAGAAGGTCTTCAAATACATCTTGATTTATCAGGAGAGAATACAGGAGGAATTGGGGGGCTCAGAGCCAGACACAATCCAACACCAATTGACTTAAGAAAAAAATATGAATATGAAGCAGAAGATTTCTTTGATCCATTAAAATGCGATAAAAAAATTACAATTAAAAGAAGCGAATATTATTTGCTCTGTTCTAAAGAAGTTCTAAAAATACCTTCTCATCTAAATGTTGAATTAAAGAGTCATTCACATATAGGACTCACAGGTCCTTTACATTTTGCAGGTTTTATAGATAACGGGTTTGAGGGAGATCTTGTTTTTGAAGTAAGATCTGATGAGTTGTCAAGTATGGAATTAGTTGACTGGATGCCTATTAGCAAATTAGATGTCTTCGGAACAAACCCACCTGATAAAACATATGGTCATTCAATAGGTTCTAATTATTATGAACAAACAGGACCTCGTCCATCAAAGTTCTTTAAAGAGTTTGATTTTAACATTGCAGCTAGAAATTATAAAAAACTAGACCGTATGGTCTTAGTTCAAGAGGCAAATATATTGAATAGTTTTAGAAAGAAAGAAAGCGGGTTTGAGTTTTTAGAACCGAGTAAAGTACCCGCCCTCTATAAGATTATTGAAAAAGGATTTTTTCAATCAAGGTATGATTGCGAGGATGATGAATTAATCCTTCAGTTGGTGCCTTATGTTGTTCTGTTCAGAGATAACAATACTGTGTTTTCATACGTAAGGGCTAAAGATATAGAGAAGTATGGAGACAAAAGGCTTTTTGAAAAATACTCCGTAGGGGTAGGGGGTCATATAAACAAAACAGATGGTCCTGAATATATAAAAAACTGTATTGAACGAGAAGTAATAAGAGAGGAAGTGAATATTAAAGGCTCTTTTTCTGAACCAAGGCTGGTGGGAACTCTTATGGCCTATGACAAGCCCGTGGACAGAGTACATTTTGGATTGGTTTTTATTATAAATGTTCAAGGAGAAATAGTACCAAAAGAAGACTCTTTTAGTTCAGGAGGCATGATGCCTATTGATGAATTAGTAAAGGATAAAAAAGGCTTTAAGAAATACGAAACTTGGAGTAAATGTTTGATTCCTCACTTACCTGAACTTTATAAAATACATTGATTAGTTTAAAACCTAACTCCTAAATCTAACCAATACTTTTATATACCTTTATCCATAACAAAGTGGTTATATGGGTGACATAAAGGACCTAATAAAGACTCTGCATCCTCTTGAAAGAAAAATAGTTCCTTTACTCAGGCAGACCTCTGTCTTCTCTGAGCTTGTAAACAAGAGTGACTTAAAAGAGGTTGAGGTTATGCGTGCCTTGCAGTGGTTGCAGAGCAAGGAAGTGCTCAAGATAAAAGAGGATGTGAAAGAGGTTCTTGTTCTTGGAGAAAATGGAAAAAAAGCTTTAACAAAGGGTTTGCCAGAAAAGGTTTTTCTAAACACAATTAAAAACAAGGCAAAGTTGCTTGACAAAATAAAACAAGAGACAGGCCTCTCAATCCAGGAGATAAATGCTTGTATTGGAGTTTTAAAAAGCAGAGCAGCAATCCATGTTGGCAAGGGCATGGTAATCACTATTACTGAGAATGGGAGAAAGCTATTAGAGCGAGGAAGCTTAGAAGAATCCCTTTTAAAAAGAATTTCTTTAGAAGAACTTGATATTAGCAAGTTAAAGGATGAAGAAAAGTTTGCATTTGAAAACCTGAAAAAACGTAAAGATATGGCTAAAGCTGTTATAAAAAAAGAATGGTTTATCATACTTTCAGATATTGGGAAAAAAATTGTTACAACCAGTCTTGGGTCTGATAAGACCATTGAAAAACTTACACCAGCAATGTTAAAAACAGGTTCTTGGAAAAACAAGGAGTTCAGAGCTTATGATATTAAGGCAAAGGTGCCTAAAGTATTTGGTGGTAAAAGACAGCCTTATGCAGAGTTTGTTGAGGAGGTTAGGCAAAAGGTTGTTGAGATGGGTTTTAAAGAGATATGGGGTCCGATTATAGAGCTAGAGTTTTATAATTTTGATGCATTGTTTCAACCTCAGAACCATCCTGCCAGGACATGGAGTGCTACATATCGCATTAAAGAACCTAAGTATGGCAGGCTTCCTGCAAAAAAAATTATACAAGCTGTTAAAGCTGTGCATGAAAACGGTGGCAACACAGGTTCAACAGGTTGGCAATATAAGTGGAGTGAAAAAATAGCTTCTCAGCTCATGCCAAGAGCGCACGATACTGCTATCTCTCCTCGTTTTATGGCTCAAGATATTGAGATTCCTGGGAAATATTTCTCATTAGTAAGATGTTTTAGACCTGATGTAATTGATGCAACCCATGCTGTTGAGTTCAACCAATTGGGAGGATTTGTTATTGGAAAAGACCTTAATTTCAAGCACTTGTTAGGCTTACTAAAGGATTTTGTAATTGAGATGACAGGAGCAAAAGAAGTTAAATTTTTCCCTGATTATTTTCCTTTTACAGAACCATCTGTTCAGATATCAGCCAAGCATCCTGAATTTGGGTGGATGGAACTTGCAGGTGCAGGAGTGTTTAGACCTGAATTATCTGAACCTTTGGGTATAAAAGAACCTGTAATTGCATGGGGCTTTGGGATAGACAGGTTAGCAATGCTGAGATTAGGAGTAAGTGACATAAGGGACCTGTTCTCACAGAATCTTGAATTTTTAAGAAAAAGCAAAAAGGTGCAAGTGTAATGCCAACAATAGAGGTTAGTTATAAGGATTTATGCAACCTGATTGGAAAAAAACTTGGAAAAGAAGAATTAGAAGAAGCTCTAATGTATGTAAAAGGAGAGATAGATGAGTGGGATAAGGATAATGATTTATTAAAGATTGAAACAGCTGATACAAACAGGCCTGATCTCTGGAGTGCAGAAGGAATTGCTAGGGAAATAAAAAGACATCTTAAACTTGGAAAAGATAATATTCCTAAAATAAAAAAATCAGGTATTAAAGTAATTGTTGATAAAAACCTGGCAAAGATAAGACCTTTAACTGTTTGTGCTGTTATCAGAGGATTAAAGATTACAGAGGATGTTTTGTCCCAGATGATACAGCTGCAGGAAAAAGTTTGTGAGACTTTTGGTTCAAAAAGAAGAGAGGTTGCAATTGGTGTATATGACCTTCACAGGGTAACATCTCCTATTTATTATAAAGGATATGGTCTTACAGAGTTGAAATTTGTTCCTTTGGAATTTTCTAAAAAGCTTAACCTAAGACAGATACTTGCTCAACACCCAAAAGGAAAAGAATATGGTTATTTACTTGAAAAAGCAGAAAAATATCCTATTTTCATAGACAAAAAAGGCGAGGTTCTTTCTATGCCTCCTATTATTAATTCTGATTATACAGGAAAAGTCACAAAAGATACAAAAGATTTGTTTATTGAGTGCAGTGGTTTTAATTTCAAGTTCCTAGTTCCTGCTTTAAATGTTATTTGCATGGCACTTGTTGATAGAGGTGGTAAGTTAGAAAGTGTTGAAGTCCAGTTTCCAGATAAAAAAATGATTACACCAGATTTTTCAGAAAAGAGCATAAAGTTTGATTTTGAGTATGTTAATAATAGGAGTGGTCTGAATTTAAAAAATGAAGAAATAGAAAAACTGCTAAAAAAAGCAGGTTATAGTGTTAAAGGCAACAAAGTGTTTTATCCTGCATATCGACAGGACATAATGCATGCTGTAGATGTGATAGAGGATATTATAATAGGTTATGGATATAACAATATTGAACCAGAATCAATTGATTTTAATTTCCAGGGCAGCATGACACTAATAAATAAATTTTCCTCAACAGTTGCATCTATTATGATGGGTCTGGGTGCTCAGGAGGTAATGAATTATACTCTTACTAACAAAGACATTCTTTTAAAGAAGATGCTGGTTTCAATGAATGTTATTGAGGTGGATAATCCTGTCTCAATGAATTGGGTTGTGTTCAGAACATGGGTTTTACCAGGCTTATTAGAGTTCTTGTCAAAAAATACAAACAAAGAATATCCTCAACAAATATTTGAAATTGGAGAAGTAGTTGTAAGAGATGATTCAGCTGAAACCAAATCAAGGAATCCTATTAGGATTGTGTATTGCTTAGCCTCAAAAGATGCTACTTTTACAAATGCAAAACAGGTGCTTGAATTCTTGTTTGATAGCTTAGGAATTACTTATGTAATTGACAAAACCGAGCATCCCTCTTTTATCAAAGGCAGGTGTGGCAGAGTAAAGGTAAAAGATAAAAAAGTTGCTTATATTGGTGAAATAAATCCTCAGGTCCTTGAAAACTTTGGTATTGAAATGCCTGTTGCTGGTTTTGAATTAAATTTAACAGATCTTTATGAGGTAATAAGAAAATAATAGGTAATAGGATAATAAAATAATAAAAAAAGAAACACAGGTGATTGATAATGAGTCGTAGATTACAAATAGCTGTTATTGGTAGTAGCAAAGCAATCTGCACAAAAAAGGCTTATGTGCTTGCAGAGGAAGTAGGGGAGGAGATTGCAAAAATAGGTGCTATTACGCTTACTGGAGGAGGTCATGGAGTAATGGAAGCAGCTATGAAAGGAGCAAAAAAGCAAGGAGGCCTTACCCTTGCTATTCTACCCTGGGAAAAGATGGAGCCTCACAACAAGTACTGTGATGTTATTGTTGCCACTGGTATTGGCTGGTCAAGAGATGCTATTAATCTTAATAGTTGTGACGGAGCGGTTATTGTTGGCGGCGGAGCAGGCACTCTTAATGAAGCAACCTATGCTTATATTGAGGACATCCCTATTGTTGCTCTTACTAGTAGTGGAGGCATGGCCAGAACCCTTACAGGCATTTATTTTGATGAGAGAAAAACAGAAAAAGTAATAGGTGTAAAGACGCCTAAAGAAGCTGTTAAAAAATTGCTTGAGGAAATTGAGAAGAAAAAGA
This sequence comes from Methanobacteriota archaeon, assembly GCA_030637925.1. Taxonomy (GTDB): domain Archaea; phylum Nanobdellota; class Nanobdellia; order Woesearchaeales; family SM23-78; genus SM23-78. Next base: position 16,201 of record DAOWFR010000077.1, on the reverse strand, counting down.
TTAAAAGCAAGAGACCTGGGCTTATAAAGAGGAAAACGGACTATTAAAGTAAAAGTTATTGTGTTCCTTATTTTTTATCTTCTTGCTTAGGTTTTGCAGTTATTTTAACTACTGGTTTAACCTTTTTCTCTTTCTCTGGCTGTTTTTCCACTGGCTTTGGCTTCTTTTTCCTAGTCTTCTTTGGTCTCTCAGCCTTCTTCTTTGGCTTAGTCTCTTTAATATCAACTTTTAAGCCCTTAAAAATCCTTATGATCTCTGTTCTAGGAGCATTCTTAGTGACTTTTAGAACTTTAGTTAAAGGCTCAAGATGCTTAACATTACACTTCCTTCTTCTTGTCTGCCCGTCTATTAGAACATGATTTTTATCAACAATATCAATTATTATACACTTCTTACCAGCATCCCTGCCTGCTATTTTAATACATAATCTTCCTATTGTAAACATTTTAACCTTTTCCTTAATCTTTACTTAACCTTGCTTCCTGCTTAAGCTTTTGTCTTGCACATCCAGCACAGAGAAAACCTCCATAAAGCCGTTCAGGCCTTTTCTTGGTCTTAGCTATGTTCTTTGCCTTTGTAGCACTTAACCTAGGAATACCTTTTAACTCTGCACCACACTCAGCACATTTATGCAATCCTGGTTTTTTCTTTACATAAACCTGCTTGGTTTTTCCTCCAGGCATCTTTTTCTGAACTCTTCTAAGGCTTCTTGACCTGTATCTTGGTCTTGGCATTCTCCTCGAGAATAGATATTTATTTATAAATGTTTTTGTTCACAAACATTCTCAATAAGGTTTTCTTGTTGTTGAAGATTGTGGGTGAAAAATTATAAGAATCAGTAAACCTTCAACACCTTTCTTGCTGCAATACTTATGAGTATGCTAAAAATAATATAGGTCCATAACCAGTTAGGCTTCCAGCCAAATAGGTTGATATCCCCAAGAGGATATATCTTTTCATTATTAATAATTATTTTTTTAAGCTTTGAATTAGAAATCCTTTTTTCAGGCAGCTCATACTTGCGCTCAGAACTTATTAATAAAGGCATGTCATACTCTTCGTTATTATAATTAATAGTTAATTTGTACTCTCCTTCTTCTCCTTTTAACTGCCACTCTGCTTTGCCATCGATTATTTGTTGTGTTGAATCACCAATAATCTCTAGATCTGGAATGCTTGCTATGCTTACTGTTGGTGCATGTCCCTCTGCAAAAAAGGCTGTAACCTTAAAAGTCTGATCTGGTTGTATAGGATAAAAAGCCATGTGAGAGTTAAGCCAGCCAAAGATTATAATAATAGGCAGTATTGTGTAAAGCGTTGATTTAAAACTCTTTTTCATGTACTCCATGTTCTTTTTCATGGCTTCCTGCTGTATAGACATTGCTTTCTTTGGGTCTTCTTTACTAAGAGTCTTTATTTTTTTCTGATACTCTTTCATCTCTTTTTTTAGGTTCTTCATCTTGTTCTGGTCAGTTGTTAACTTGTAAACCAGGGTTATAATGATAGTTATAATAACAGAAATCAAGAGTATGGCCAGTACTGGAGGCATCTTTAGAAGAGGATTAAATACTGGATCTAATAAGTTTTCAAAAACCATGTTTACTCACCTTATTAGAGGAAGAAAAAGCAGATGTTTTTAAAGGTTGTTAAAAAATAGATTTAAATGGTAAAAGGCCGAAGTAAGTCTAGAGGATTTTTAGGAGTTGAAGCTCGAACATGCATACCATATACACTCTCTCGAACTTCTGTCTTAGCTTTTGTTTCATATCCACACTCTAAGCAATAAAGAACTCCTTTAACATCTAAAACAGGCTCCTTATGGCATTTACTCATATAAACTTCTTCAGTTAATCCAAGAGGTAAAGGCACAGGCCCTTTTGATATCTCATGTATCACCATTATTTTTGTAGCCAAATAAGAAAAAGAGTTCTCATCTTCTAAATTAACACTAATAAAACGAATAGAATGTTTCTTAATATAATCTTTAACAATTTTATCTAAATCTATTTTCCTTTTCATACCTTCCATATTAAAAATAAAGAAATAAAAAAAGATATATAAACTTATCGCTATCCACCAGTCATAAACTTTCTCATCATTGGGTTCATGTCCATCATGTGCTGCTGAGCAATCTCCTCGTAGAGACGATATACTATCATTACTGTAAGTAATATTCCTGTTCCACTGGCTAAGGCCCCTGATATATCTGCAAGAGCAGCTAATAAGCCTACTGCAAGCCCACCAACAACTGTTAAAGGCCAGATATACCTATTAAGCATCCTCTCAAGCACACGAATGTCTTTTCTAAACCCAGGTATTTGCAATCCTGAGCTTATCATCTGATTGGCCTGGCTCCTAGCATCAAGCCCAGAGGTCTGCACCCAAAAGATACTGAATATCATTGCACCAAACATCATGAATAATACATAAACAAGAGCATGCCCTACATCAGCCCATTGAAGAGAATGGGTTATTATGTTACGCACAATAGAAGGGCCATAAAGCCATACTGCTAAGCCAGAAACAGGAGTATTGCCTGAGAAGGTTCCTAATATAGTTATACCTGCATTGGATAATAAACGAGCAAATAACTGGATATTGGCAATAAGAGCAGCAACTAGAATCACAGGGATGACGCTAGTGTAAAAGAACTGTAAAGGCCATCTGATGCCATAACCTCTTACTCTGCCAAAGCTCAGAGGAACTTCTACTCTCATAGCCTGAGCATAAACCACAAGCAAGAAGACAACAATGGTTGCTGCTATTGCTGCAAACATCAAACCTGCTGTTACAGGATCGCCTGCACTTAAGGATTGTATAAGAGCAGGAACAGCTCCTGTGGCTACCCCGGGATTAGTAGGGCTTGGTAAAGGATTAAAAGCTCTTACGAATAGGGTCTGAGAAACACCCCCTGCAATAAACAAGCTAATTCCTGAGCCAAAACCCCATTTGCTAACAACCTCATCCATGAACATTATTAGCACGCCTCCTAGGAATAACTGAAAGATAAGAATTAAAGGAGAGATTCCTGCTGAAGGAGTTAGACCACCCATCTGAATGTAAATAAATGATTCTAAGATTATAAAACCTATAGACATTAATTTCTGGATTCCTTGGAATCTTCTTTTTCCATCATGTGTTGTTAAGTCAAACTTTACAAGGCCTGAGCCATTAAGCAGTTGTAAGACTATTGAAGCAGTTACTATTGGACCAATACCCAGGCTAATAATGCTTCCAAAGCTTGCTCCTAGGATGACTGATAAAAATTCGAATTGTTGAAGAGCATTAGCTCCTAAACCATACAATGGAACTAGCCCAAGGATAAAGAATAACACAAGGATTATAAGAGTCCACTTTAGTTTTTCCTTAAAAGCGAGTCTTTTCTGTGTAGGTGCTTTTATTTCAGGAAGATTATACAGTATGTTTTCAAACCAACCCATTTTTTTAACCTTTAAACGCCGTATGCCACTTAATTTTCTTTTTTAATTTCTTTTTCTTCTACTTTCACTTCTTCTTTCTTTACTTCCTCTTTCTTCACTTCTTTCTTAACCCCTTCTTGCTTTTTCTCTTTTACTCCTTCCCTCTTCTCTTTCTTAACTTTCAAACTCAGAACCTTTACATCACCACCAGCCTTCTTTACTTTTTCAATTGCTCTTTTTGATGCAAAGCCAGTGATTATGTTAAGCTTTACTTTAACATTTCCCTTACCTAAGAGTTTATTATAACCAAGTTTTTTTAATTCAACTTCATAACCTGTTGGTTTTTTAAGTACAAGGCCTTGTTCAAGCCAAGAGTTAAGCTTGTTATGAATAACCTCAAGATTAAGGGCTTTTATCTTTTTTCTGCTCTTTGAAGTAAAACCTCTTTTACCAGTCTTTTCCTTCCAATAACTAGGTTTCTTTGCATCTCCTCTCTTACCACTTCCAGCCCTGCCTCTACCCCCACGGTTACCAGCACCTCTTCTCTTTTTCATAGCACCACCACCATGGGTCTTGCTGCCCCTGTACTTTGTAACTTTTTTCTTTTTGAATCTCATTTTTACTCCAGGGTTTTTAAGAATTCTAAAACTTTTGGGTGTAGTGAAGTGGTAAAATAATCTTTAACCTCTGTCGGTTTTACCCATTTCAATTCTTTTATATTCCTGCTTGGTTTTTCTTCTCCACCAATTAGTTCTGTGAAATAATAAATTGATAAGAACTCTCTTTTTTCTGGGTAAGTCTTTGCAAAAACCACTTTTTTTACATCTACTTCTAATCCTGTTTTAATTTTAATTATGTGCTTAAGATAAAATTCTAGATCTTCTTTATAAGAAGGTCTTCCACCAGGAAAACACCAGGAAAGTTCTTTAATGTGTGGATCGTTTTCTCTTCTTCCAATAAGTATCTTCCTTGTTTTTGGATCATAGATTATTGCTAACAAATTTACTAGGAAACTTCCTTTATCAAACTTGTAAAGTTCCATTTTAGAGCATCTTTTTTATTAACTCATTAATTTTAGGTCCTCGGTAACCCAGAGCTCCGCCTTTTTTAAAAGGAGTCTTTATGCCTTTCCTCTCAAACCCTCCTCTTGGAGGATGAAGTAAAAAGAACTTTTTTAAGTATCCCTTTTTCTTAGGGTCTTTTCTTCCTCTCTTTTCTAGGAGTTGTTTAAGGGTTTCATCATTAATCTCACCATAAGTAATATAATCCTTGCATTTCACAGCAGAGGCCCTGTTACTATGGGTGTTTTCTATAACAACACATGCATGTTTCTTCCTAAGCCTTAGTGAGTAAAGAGCTGCTTTGATATCCTTTCTTACTCCTACTAAGCCACGTACAAGTATTAAAGCTAGTTTTCCCTTACCTACGTCTGTCTTACTAACTGTTTTAATTGTTTTAACCTGTATTTTAGTATTTGTTTTTTGTTCTGCTCTCATTTTTGTGCTGTTCCCTTTGTTTCTTCTGTTCCTTCTTTTCCTTCTTTTCCTTCTTCTTTTTCCTCTTGTGCTTGCTCCTCAGCCAGACTGCCTTCTGCTATAGCAAGAGTATTAAAATGCTCTGGCTGTACCTTGGTCTTAACAAGTTTTCTAAGAGCATCTTCACATGAATAAACAAAATTAACTTTGTTCTTGGTCTGACCTCTTGTTTTGGTCCAGACATCCTTGACCCCGGCTAGTTCAAGTATCTTTGCAATCTCTTTTTCACAGCAAAGACCTTTTCCTTTAGGAGCCGGTATTAGTTTTATTTCAACTGAGCCACACTTACCAGTAACAGTAAATGGAATTGAGTGAGGCTCTCCACAACCACACTCCCAGGAACCACACCCTCTTCTAATCTTAAATATGTTAAGTTTAGCTTTTCTAATTGCTTTTTCTCTTGCAGGCACAGTCTCTTTTGATTTGCCAAAACCAATACCAACATGTCCGTTCTTATCACCAACAACTGCTATGGTTGAGAATTTGGGCTTGTTCCCTTCTCTTGTCTTCTTCTGGGTCTGTCTAAATACTCGTCTGGAGCCTCCTCCGAACTTACCTTTTGACTGTCCTATAAGTAGCAAGTCTTGTTCTAGGTTTAGAAGAGCATCAACTATTTCTAACTCAAGTATCCTTAAAGAGTTATCTAATATCTCATCAATATTTGTTATTTCTCTGTTCTTAACTTTTTTACCGAGTTCTGTCTTTGGTTTCCACCCAGAGATATCAACAGTTTTTTGTGCAGTTCTTCCCTTTTTTGAAGCTGCTTCTACTTTATTTACTGGTTTTTTTGTTTTTCCCTGTTCTTCTTTTTTACCTGATTCTTTTCTTTTTGCCATAAACATCAACCACTCATTATCTTTTTCTTATAAGCTTCAAAAGCTTGTTTTAATTCTTTAAGATCTAAGTTTTTTTTCTTATACGCAGAGAATTGAGTTGGATTCTTATTAGTTGAAAAAAAAGCAGTTATGTGTACTCCTGATAACCTTTCTTGGGATGGAAAAATCTTGTTTGAAACAGGTATGTTCATGCCTGAGTCAATCACACCTTTAAGCGCAGCATAAATCCTTGAACCAGGAACAAGGGTTTGTAAGCCAGCATCAAGTATTGCTTTATCCACTTTTTTGGCTAAGGCTTTCTTACCCAGGAATAATCCTGCTAAATAGCAAGCAGGCAGGTTATTGCATGAATATTTCCATCCTGCCTTTTTTAAAATATTTGAGTTTACCCCACATATAATCTTGTCGCCATTAGGAGTGTATTCTGCTATTTGAAGAATTATTTGTTTATTGGTTTTCCTAATAATAAGCCTGGGCTTCTTGCTCTTGAGAAGCTTAAGTCTTTTCTTATAATTGGTTCTTCCTTCTCTTTTCCTATGATATGGAATTATGTTCTTCTTTTTCATCTCATTCACTTTTTTCTGGATGTTTTAGATGTTTCCTTTTCTTTTATTGAAATCTTTTTTTCCTGTGTTGTCTCTTTTTGTTTTGCTTTCTCTTGCTTTGCTCTTTCCTGCTTTGCCCCTTTTTGCTTTGCTCCTTCTTGTTTTGCACTTTTCTTAGGTTTCAAGAAGCCGTGTTCCTGAATATAGAGTTTGATGTGCTTTATGTTTCTGAAGAAACCCCCTTTTGATTTAGTATAAAGCTCTTTGTAAACATCAGGTTTTATCAATGCTTTCTTCTTAAGAGACTTTAATAATTTCCTCTGAGCTCTTACCTTCCTCATCCACCTCTCTTTTTTTGATTCCCTAGCAGTAGCCTTGCCCTTTCTCCTGCCTTGTCCTTTTCTCAAGCCTTTCCTCTTCTGAACTTTCTTTTTGTTAGCTCTAACCCTTGACACACCCTTCTTAGGTGTTGCTCTTATAGCGCCTTCGCCAACAAGCAGCCTTATATCTGTCTTAGTTATTGCTTCTTTTATATCCTCCAATCTTGCAGGATCAAGCACAACTCTTTTCTCAGAGCATCTTAGGACGCTTGCTGCAAGCCTTTTCTGAAGCTTTAATATCATATTAACCTTCCCATTTAATCTTTAATATTATCCAGCTATGTTTTTTTGGTCAGGAGTTTGTCCTTTTCTTGTTTTTCAAGTTTTTTCTTTTCCTCATCTGTTAGCTCTGGCTCCTTCTTCTCTGCCTCTTCTTTCTTTGCCTCTTCTTTCTTTGCCTCTTCCTTTTTTACCTCTTCTTTCTTTACCTTTGCCTCTATGCCCTTCTTTTTTTCTTTCTTTTTCTCTAACTTCTTTTTTTGCAGTTCTTGTCTTTCTTTTATTTTAGATTCAATTCTTGCAAGAGTTTTATCAGCATCAAGATTAAGCAGGGGAAGACCTTTCTTTTTTATCTCTTCTATGATGATTTTTCTTTTTTTATCTCCTAGGTTTGAGGACAATACTATTCCCTGGTTCTTTGTTACTAAGTTCAACTGGTTAAGGTTTGATACAGTCACAAGAACCAGGCCTGATTTATGAATCCCTCTTACTCTTTTAGAAGCTCTATAACCACTACTTGGATTTTTGACATGACCTCTTTTCTTAAGCCTTTGCTTGTTATGCAGGCCTCGTGGTCTTCTCCATGAACTCTTTAATCTTTTCTTCTTGTGAACGTTCCTTCTAATAAAATTAGGTTTCTTTTTCTTTGACTGAGTTCTTTTCTCTAATAATTCTTTTACTTGGCTCATTTTATTGGTTTACCATCCTTTTCTATTATAAAGATGCCATCCTGAAATACTCTTTTATCATAACCAGATCTTTTTGTAAGTTTTTCTATTAGGGCAGCAGTCTGGCTAGCCAGGTCCTTATTAATTCCTTCAACAACTATGAATTGTCCTTCAACTTTCACACTTACTCCTCTGGGTATTGTAATGGTTCTTGGAACTGTTTCTCCAATAAAGTTTTTTATCTCAAAAACATCTCCTTTCACACCAACACTCATAGGAAAGTGTCCTGAGCAAATCTTTAGTTTATAGGAATGACCCTTACTAACTCCGAAAATCATATTTTTTAAATGAGCAAGGTATGTCTTGATAAGCTTTTTCTCCCTCTGCGTTGCTCTTTTTGATTCAAAAACCACTTTATTACCTATGACTCTTGAACTTATCTTTGGGTTGTGAAGGGTTTTTTGTAATTCCCCTTTCTCACCCTTAACTATGAATACTCCTTTCTCTATCCTAATGTTTGTTGCCTCAGGGATTTCCAGTTCTTCTTTTAGGTTCTGCTTCATTTTCAATAACAATAACTTATTACCCTTCCTCCTAATCCTTTCTTCTTTGCATTTACATGAGTTATTATGCCTTGCGAAGTACTTATTATTAGGATTCCAAAATCCTTTGCAGGAAGAAATCTTTTCTCAAATTTTTCAAAAGAGTCTTTTTTTACACTAAAGCGCGGTTTGATAACGCCTGTCTTATTTATGCTACCGATCAAATGAATTTTCAAGAGGGCGCCTTTTGAATCATTGATTTCTTCAAAACCACCAATGTATTTATGGTCCTGCATTATGCTAAGTACTTTCTTCACTACCCTTGAATTATTTTTAGTAATTAATTCTTTTTTGCCTGATTTTTCATAAGCATCAATCTGGGAGAGCACGTTTGATAAGGGGTCATTAAGACTCATTTTCTTGCTACCTCAACTATATTTTTTAAAACCTATCTTGTGCGCGATTTCTCTGAAGCACTGCCTACAAAAATGTAAGCCATACTTGCTTATGTGAGCAGCAGTTCTTCCACATCTCCTGCACTTCTTTACACTTCTTCCAAACTTTCTCTTTCTGGGAACATTATGCTTAAGGAATTTTGCATGCTTCGCAGGCTTATCCTTTATCTGTTTCAAAACCTTGGTATGATGGCTGGTGGTTATTCTAATCCCTCCTTGTGTTATTTAATTTTTAATTAAAGTCAAAAAGATGTTTCGTCTTTTTGTTCTTCTTTTATGCTCATTGAAAAATTATTCTTCATGAATTCAATAGCTTCCTCCTTGTTTATCCTGTGCTTTCTTGGAATTTTTCTCTTCATAATTTTCCTCTTCTTAATTCTAAAACCTGGTCTGTTAAGGGTAAGTGAAACCTGCAAGCCCAGGATACCTATGTTATGGTCATACTTAACATCAGGGATATCTATATATTCGTGGATTCCAAAAGAGATGTTGCCATGACCATCAAAATTTGTTTTAGAGAGCAAATTATTATGTGCTGCAAGTAGCCGAGAAAGAAGTTCTTTGGCTTTTGCTTTTCTAAGAGTTATTTTGCAACCAATAGGGAGGCCTGGTCTTAAACCCCAACCAGCAATCCTCTTCTGAGTCACAGTTTTAACAGGAGAAACACCTGTAATGTTTTTTAGTAAAATCATTCCTTTTTCTAGGACTGCCTGCTCCTTTCCAGCACCTATATTAAGGGTTACTTTCTCTATCCTAATGTTTTTCATCTTTGAACTCATTTTCTTAAGGTTTGGTAAGACTTATTACTGGTCTATCTTTACCTACAACAAAGGCATATGCTTTCTTTGTTTCAAACACATCCTTATTTATCTTAAAAACAATGTTGTTCCCTTTAAAGTCATCAATAACAACTAGTTGACCAGCGTGTTTTCCCTTATAGAGATAAACCAAAGCTCCTTTCTCTAGTTTAAACACTTGTTTTATCTTCTGGTCAGGTATGGTATAAAGAAAAGAATCGTTCGTCTTAACTGTGCTAAGAAAAGAATCATTACTCTTAAAAATAAAGTTGCGTCCGTCAGAACAATTAATCTGCACTGCTTCCTTTGATAAGTGCTTCTTATCCAACACCTTTGAGAGCTTTACTCTGGCTTCTTCCTCACTTATCTTTAACATAAAGAGTTTGTTCTTTTCATTAACCAAGAGCCTGTAATGCTCTTTAAGAGAAGGAAAACCAACAACATCAAGGAAACCAACAGGGAATTTCTCATCATAATACTTTTTACCATTGACAAGCACGCCTTTCTCCTTTATCAAGTGCTTTGATTCCTTTGTGGTTTTTGTCTTCTTAAGCAATTCCTTCAAAACCGTGTTAAGAGAAACGTTTAAGGATAAATCTCTCCCAGGATTAGGTCGGGTTATGAACTTATAGCTCTTTCTAAGCACATCCCACCTCTTAGGTGCGTTTATTCTCTTGAGGTGATTTTTAGTCATTTTCAAAACCTTGCTTTTTTGTTCTAACTCTTATTTTCATTCTTATCTGCCTTTTTGCCTTGCTTGCCTTGTGTCTTTGGCATGGTCTTCTTCTTTAACCTCTTCTTATCTTCTAAGTTAAGTTCTGTAATCAAGAGGTTAGAAATATGAATCATGGGCTTGCTCTTTGAACCATCTTTTTTTGATACCTCAATTCCTGTTATTACCCCTTTGCTCTTCTTCAAATCAACTAGATCTATCTTGCCTTCTTTTCCTTTAAACTTACCTCTCATAACCTTTACTTTGTCTCCAACTCTTACTCGGATTCTCTTTAAGCCGTGTTTCTTAGCCACCTCCTTGCTCAGATGAACACCAAGGAATTTTCCTCTTATATGCAGAGGAGCATTATGTCTATACTTTCTCTGTTTTCTTGGCTGCTTGCTGCTCATCCATCTGGTTGAAAACTTTTTTTTCATGAAAATCATCTCTTATTTCTCATCTTTCATCTTTCATCTTTCATCTTTTCTAAACGATTATATTAGCTATCTTTGCTATAGCAGGCCATCTCTCAGCAACCTCTTTTGCTATAGGGCCTTTGAAAATAGTGCCCTTGGGATTTCCTTTATCATCCTTAAGTACAACAATAGCATTATCCTCAAATTTTATCCTTACTCCGTTCAGTCTTTGATACTCTTTTTTTTGACGCACAAGAACTGCAAAAACAACCTGTTTTCTCATGTCAGGTCTTCCCTTAACAACAGATGCCAGCACCATGTCTGCAACCCCTGCTGATGGGTTTCTTCCCTTAACAGTCTTAGCTCTCTTAACTGAAATAATCCTAAGTACTTTGGCTCCTGAATTATCACAAGTTTCTACAAGAGAACCTTTCTGAAGTCCTTTGGTTATGCGTGCTTTTATTGCCTTCATCTTTCCCCACTCTTGACTTCTTCTTGTTTTTTCTTGCTTGTCTTATCTTCTTCAAGAGGCTTGTTTTTTTGTTTATCAGGGGTTACTGCTTCTTGCTCTTGCAAGGCCTCTTGCTTTAACATTTCTTTTTTTGACTCTTTACCAAGCACCTTTACAACAACAAAGTGCTTGGTTTTGGATAAAGGTCTGGTCTCAGCAATCAAAACAACATCTCCTTTCCTAGCATTGATGCACTCTGGATTATGAGCCTTTAACTTGCTTCTTCTTTTCTCATACCTTTCATACTTAGGAACATATCTTCTTCCAGGCCAAGTAACAGTAACTGTTCTTGCCATCTTATCACTAATAACAAGACCAAGGAATATTTTTCCTCTTACCCTTATACTTCCATGAAAAGGACACTTTTTATCTGAGCACACCTTGCTCGGTGCAGGCACCTTTAATCCAATACCTTTCTTTTTCATTTTATCTTATCTCCTACCTAACTATTTTCTGAGCTTAATCCTCTCCTCTGGTCTGCAAAGGATATCTGCTCCTGTAACTTTCTGCTTGTTAACCAAAAACACAGCGCCTTGTTTTAACAAAGTTTTTTCTTTTTGTTCATCAGTAATTATTCTGAGAGTGTTCTTGGTCTCATCAATAATCCTACCTTCAACGCCTTCAAGCCTCTTATTTCTGGCCTGAACAACTTTTATTTTTATACCCATCAATTCCTCTGAGTAGTTCTTACTCATATTATTCTATCCTTATGTTTAATATTACTTCAACTCAACCGCGTCTGGGCTGAAACCGAGCTTTACGAGCTCTGCCTTAATATGCTTTAAGTGATTGCCTTGAAGCTCAATAATCCCTTGCTTTGCTGTGCCTCCACATGCAAACTTGGTCTTAAGCTTCTTGGCTAAATCCTTGAGGTTGATCTCATACTGGTTAATCCCTTTAATCACTGTATTGGTCTTCCCAAACTTCTTCTTAACAAGCCCAACCTTTATTTTCTGGCTTTCCTTTGCGATTGTTTCACAAACACAAAGCTCTTTTGGCAGCCCACACGTGTTGCATATCTCACTCATTTTGTTTTTTGTTTGTTTTTTTTACCTTTGTTTTTTTTAGTGCTATTTTTTATTTCTCCTGTATCTAATGATTCTGTTGTCTTTAATTGCTGTTCTTTTTGCTGTGTCGCCTTTTTTTCATTAAGGCTTTTCAAGAGCATGATTCTTGCAAGGTCTTTTTTTAATCTTCTTAACTGCCCTGTGTTCTTGGGAGGGGTGCCTGTTGCAACCTGAGCATTTAGTTTAATTAATTCTAATTCTAATTCTTTTAACTTCTTCTGCAATTCTTCCTTACTCAACTGAGATAGTTCTTTGAACTTCATTTTTTATACTTCTTCGCGCCTTTTTCATTAACCTTTTTTTGTTGGTTTTGCTTCTCTGATTTTGAACTGGCTTTTTTTCTAAAGGTTTTTTCAGGCTTTTTCTCTTCTTGTTCCTCTTCTTCTTTCTTAGCAGCCAAGCCTTGGGCCTTTGTATCTTCTGTTTTTATCTCCTTTTCTAAGGAGTTCAACTCTGTGACCTTCTCTTGCATTTCTTTCTTCACAGCTTCATCCCTAACCTCTTCGAATTCTTCAACAAGCTCCTTTTGTTCCTTTAATATGATTATCTTATCAGGTAGCTCAGTATCAGGTGTCATTATGCTTACTTTTATTCCAATTGTCCCACTCTTAAGATTGGCCACAGTATAAGCAACTCTTACCTCTGAAACCGCAATATCCCCGCACTTCTTTAAGTAGCCCTGATAAAACCTCCAGGTCTTGGCTCTAGCACTAGGCACCTTTCCAGAGATTAGTATTTCAACACCAAGGGCGCCTGAGCTCATAACATTGGATAGTGCCTTGTGACCAATGCCTTTGAACCTGGTAGTTCCAAATTTTTCAAGTGAGTTAGCTATCATTTCAGCGATTATATTAGCATCAAGACCTATGTCTGTAACTTCCTCTATCTCTATCTGAGGGTTCTCAAATTTAAAAACCTCTTTTAACTCCTTTGTTAGCTTGGTAATGTTGGTTCCTGCCCTTCCTACCACAAGACCAGGTCTGCTGGTGCTTATGATTATCTTTTCTCCTAAAGGAGTTCTCTGGAGCTTAACATCACTTAGCCCAACTCTGCTAAGATTGTTTTTAATATACTCTTTAATCTCAAATTCCTTAATGTTCTGATTAATAAATTTCCTCTCAATCAAAAAAATCACCTTTGGTTATTTTTTTGGTGTGCTGAAAAGCAAAGCTTTTTGCACAACGAGACCTTTGGTTTCGTTTGTTCCAAAAATTTTTAATTTTTGTAACAATCATTTCTTCCTAACCTCTTCCTCTTTCGTCGCTTTAGCGACCACTAACTTTTCTTTTTTAGTTTCTTTTGGTTTTTCTTCTTTAATTTCTGTTTTTTTCTCTTCCTTTACTTCTTCTTTTTTGGCTCCGGCGACGGTTTCTTTTTTCTCCTCTTTCTTCACTGTTTCTTTTGCCTCTTTCTTTGTCTCTGCTTCTTTTACTTCTTTTTTAGTCTCTTCTTTCTTAATTTCCTTCTTTACATGCTCTATCTCCTCTGCTGCCAGTTCAATATGGGTTCTCTTCATCTTTATCCCTCTCTTCCTACCATAATGAAGAGGCCTTGACGCTTTCTGAGCACACGCATGAATAATTTTGAGTTCAGAACTTAAGCCCTTGTTCTGAGCATTGGCTTCTAGGGCTTTTAACAACTTAAGGAATTGCTTTGAAGCAGTAACAGGGTACTTGCCAGCAGACATTCCTTTCTTATGCCCTGCTCCTTCTGTAAACCTTTTGAAAGGGACTGCAAGTTGTTTCTTTACCACTCTCTCTAAAAGAGCCCTGGCTTTTTCTAAACGCATATTTTTAATAAAGGAACACATCTCTATTGACTGCTTAGCAGAAATGCCTATGTCTCTACCAACTACCTTAACCACATTCTCTTTGTCTGATTTAAAGGCATAGTTGTATTTCATTTTTTGAAATGCTCAAAAATTCTTGAATTTTTGTTGTATTTCATTTTTCATTAGTTCATTGTTTTGTTTTCTTACTTAACTGAGAGGCTTGCACTTGACCTAGTAGCACCTATTCCAGGAGCACTATGGCTTACCCTGCCCCTAGTAAACACAAATTCTCCAAGCCTGTGCCCAATCATCTCCTCAATAACATTAACTGGCTGAAAGCCCTTACCATCATGAACCAAAATAGTCTTGCCAACCATAAAAGGAAGCACTATCATACTCCTAAGATGCGTTCTCACAGGTTTCTTGCTAGTCTGCACTTTCTTAATGAACTTCTTTTCCTGCTCACCAAGCCTCTTAATCTTCCTACTCCCTTCACTGTTCAGAAGGCTAGCTAGTTCAGGAAAACTCATATTCTGAAGTTCTTCTAGTGTCTTGCCCTTGTAAGAAAAGCCTTTTCGCATCATCTTATTCTCCTCCTTTACATCTCCTTATTTCTTACTTACTTCTTTCCTCTCTTTCTTCCAGTATTCCTTGGACTTATCATGCCTACTTTTCTTCCAGGAGGCGCGTTTCTTGGAGCAATTGTGGGTCTTCCTTTATGACTGCTCTGTGTGCCACCAAAAGGGTGGTCAACAGCATTCATACTAGTGCCTGAAACACTTGGCCAGTACTTGTTCTTTGCCTTCATCTTATAGTATTTCCTACCTGCTTTGTAAAATGGTTTTTCTAGTCTTCCTGCTCCAGCAACAATTCCAATACATGCCTTACAAGTAGGATGAAAATCCTTGTACTTTTTTGAGGGTAGCTGAATAGTGACCTTTGTCTTTGTCCTCGCCACGACTCTGGCACGCATACCTGAAGCCCTTACAAACTTACCTCCATCCCCTGGCTTATTCTCAATATTAAAAACATTTGTTCCTTCAGGAATATTTTTTAGTTCTATTATGTTGCCAAGCCTTACTTCCTTACCGCCAATAGTTATGTTTTGACCTGTTCTAATCCCTTCGGGCGCAACAATTAGTGAAGTGGTGTTATCATCATGTTTTAGTTTTGCAAGGGGGGCTGTGTGTGCCCTGCAGCTCATGAGTTCTGTAATCATAGCAGTGCCTTTTTTACATATCTTACTCTCTCCTTTAAAACTAAAACTGGGTCTCCTATAAGTTGGAGTTGCTCTTCCTCTTCTTTGCTGGATTAACCTTTTTCCCATAATTATCCCTCTCCTTACATTAGTCCTAGCTTTGTTGCCAAGTCAATAGCAGGGGTTTCTGCTGAGAACTTGACATAAGCCTTTTTTCTTCCTTTGAAATCATTAAGAGTTCTGACTTGCTCAACCTTTACATCAAATCTATCCTCAACTGCTTTTTTTATCTCCTGCTTAGACGCTTTGTTATCAACTACAAAGACAAGTTTATTCTCAGACTCCATTAGCCTAATTGCCTTTTCTGTTGATAAAGGATATTTGATTATCATTTTTTAACCTCTGCTTTTATTGTGCCTCCAGCCACTGAAACTTTTTTAATTGTTTCTTCTTGTTTCTTTACTGCTTTTGTTTCCTCTTGCTTTTTCTTCTCTCCTTTCTTCTTCCTTTCTTTATTTTTCTTTTCCTTCTTTTTACTCTCTCCCTTATAATCCTTCATAAACAGCCCTGTCTTTAACACTTCAAGGGCTTTGGTTGAGAAAAGAGTGGCTCTGCCTGCATGCCCTCCAGGAGCAAGCACTTCTGTGTTCAGTCTTTTAATATTAACAACATCTATCCCAGGAAGATTGTTCGCTGCTCTTCTTACATGGTTTGTGTCTGAGACAACAAGCAACAAACTTTTTTTAACAACTCTTTTTCTGCCTCTGGTTTTTCCTCTTCCAGCCCGTATCTTTCTCTTGTCTGCTCTTCCTAACTCATCCTTGAACCCTAGTTTAACCAAAGAATCTATTAGTTCCTTGGTTTTGTTAATTTTCTCAAAATCTTCAGCAACTATGAACGGATACTTTTGAGGAACAAGGTGCCCTCTCTGAGTAACTGTTTCTTTGCTCATAACAGCATTCATTGCTGAGCAAATGGCTTTTCTCTTTTCCTTGGTATTAATCTTCCACTTCCAAACTTTTTTTGCTTTTGGAGGATGAGCTCTTCTACCACCCACAGTGCCTGGTGCAAAAGCACCAACCCAGAAAAACTGGGTTCCTCTTCTTGAAAGAACCTTTCTTGGGACCCTG
>DAOWFR010000021.1 GCA_030637925.1 Methanobacteriota archaeon | reverse complement strand
TGCACGTACATACTTCCCAGAATTATTATACTCATACATTGATTCCCAGTTTCTTGAACCTTTCTTTGGAATTTCATGGTTTTGTTCTGGATCCCACCCGTCTGCTAGGTGGTGTTCACAAATAATATGAAAACAATCTATCATGTTCATAGGGTCTCTTTCCTTAGAGTATTTATTAAGAGAATCTGGTATGTGTTGTGCATATCCAATTGCGCTTGCAGGTGATGATTTATACTTAAACAAATCCACATTCTTATGTTCACAGAATTTTATGTATTCTTTCATTTGTGTGTAGCCAAACTCTTTTTTTCTATCTGAGGCAAACATTGCAACTAGTGCATTATATGCATAATAATCTCCTAAGAAATCCCCATAGTTGCATTCCATACCTACTGTTGAAACAATCTGGCGTTTATCAAACCCATATATTTTTTCAATCTCTTCCAACTCTTCTTTATACTCTTTAAGAAAACCAGGAGCTCTTCTTATCTTATCATCCAGCTCATAAAGTTCTCTATACCTTTTATAACTAAGAGCTCTCCTAGGTCTTGTTCTTTTCCTGTACATCCTAACTATGTCCCTTTCAATCCTAAAATCCTCATTGCAATAAGTATCAATAGTCTCACTCCAGTCCATACCATCCTCATCTTTATGCAGTCGCACAGCTAGTTCATCCATTCTTTCTAAAATTCTTTTTTCACTCTGAGCAAGCTTATAAGGACTTTGAATAAAAGAATCATTCTTTGAGAACATGATGTATCTTTCTAACTTGCTCTCTTTGCCAAAAACAGGAATTGTTGTTGCTAGAAATATTGCTGTTCCTATTAGTAATTTCTTTATTTTGTTTCTCTTCATAAATCCTTTTTTTATAGGTAAGACGCTTATATAAATTTTTCTCAAATAATCACTATGGAATGAAAATGTATATAAATGGTTAGGTAATTCTGGTAAAAATAATTTAGAAGGGTGGTACAATGACAACTCCTAAGGAAAAGCTAAGTCCAAATGGAGAGATTGGAAATATTGTGAGTGAACTAGAAGATCGGCAGGTTTGTGTGCTTTATTGGGATGAAGATGGAAATGCTGTGCGCCGTAGCCCTAATGAGATTCATAAAAGTATAAAAAAACCAATCAAAAATCTTTATCACTTATTGAAAAAGCATTCTGAAAGTGCAAAAATCGGTTTTGAAGATATAGAGGAGTGTGTGGGAGGGGTTAAAAAGTTTTATAAAAAAAATAAAGAACTAACACCACCTAAAGAGTTGGGTCCTTTATATTCTCTTGTAAAATTATATGTAGGGTAGGACGCAATATGAGCACAAATATATATACCATTATAACTGGAACTGGAAGTTATGTACCTACAAAAGTTGTTTCTAACAAATATTTTAAAAAGCATCATAAGTTTTATAGCTCAGATGGTGAAAGGATTAAGTATTCAGAAGATTCGAAAGATGGAATACTAGGAGAAATAAAACCAACCGAGAAGGTTGTAGAAAAGTTTGAGGAAATAACAGGCATCAAGAAGAGGAGATATGTGTGGGATTACCAGAACACATCTGATATTGCTTATTTAGCAGCAAAGAAAACTATAAAATCAGCAAGAATTGACAAGGAAGGCCTTGATTACATTATCTTTGCACATAACTTTGGAGATATAAGAGCAGATAATAAAAGGTCTGAATTTGTTCCAAATCTTGCTGCAAGAGTAAAGCACAAATTAGAGATAAGAAATCCTAAAACAATAGCTTATGATGTTCCTTTTGGCTGTCCTGGTTGGTTGCAAGGAGTAATACATGCTAATTATTTTATTAAGTCAGGTGATGCAAAGAGAGCCCTTGTGATAGGGGCAGAGACTCTTTCCAGGATTTCAGACCCTTATGACATGGACAGCATGATATATGCTGATGGAGCAGGAGCCACAATACTTGAAGCAAAAGAAAGTAAAGAACCTGTTGGAATTCTTTCCCATGCTGCAAGGAGTGATACTTTTGAGCATGCATACATGCTTTGGATGGATAAATCATATGGTCCTGATTACAAAGGTAATGAATTGTTCCTTAAGATGCATGGTCATAAGTTATATAGGTATGCCTTAAAAACAGTTCCTTTGGTTGTTAAAGAGAGTCTTGACAAAGCAGGATTATCCCTTAGTGATGTGCGTAAGGTTCTTATACACCAAGCTAATAAAAAAATGGATGATAAAATATTAGAAGGTTTGTTTCGGTTGTATGGTAAAAAGAAAGAAGAAATACCAGCTTACATCATGCCTATGACCATATCCTGGCTTGGTAATAGCTCTGTAGCAACCCTGCCTACTTTGCTTGATTTATTGCTTAAAGGAAAGCTTGACAACCATGACTTAAGAGAAGAAGATATTGTTGTGTTTGCCTCTGTAGGATCAGGTATGAATATAAACTCTGTGGTTTACAGAATGCCATTGATTTCTTTTAAGTTCTAAACCTCAACAACATAATCAAAATAATCATCCCAGGGGTTCTCCAGCTCCATCATTTGTTTTATGATTAGTTTCTCAAAGTATCTTCTAAAAGGCCTCATAGAGTTTCCATGAGCAGAAATAGCTACATTAACCTTTTCTCTTTTCATGAACTTTAATAACTCCTTGATAAAGCTAAGCACTCTCTTCTCAACCATCTTAACACTCTCTCCTTTTGGTGGCGCAACATTATAAGACCTTCTAATAATCTTTAGTTCTGCTTCTCCTACTTTTCTTACAAATCTCTCTCTTTCTTTTCCATGGAGATGGTCTATCTTATGCCACTGCAGAAGAGTCTTATATGAATCAGTTCCTTCTTTTTTAACAAATGCTTTGTGCCACTTACCCTGAAGCTTTCCATAACTTCGCTCAATCATCTTGTCATTGACAATGATTGTCTTGCACTCAGGGTGATACTTAAGAACATACTTTAATGTATCTTTAGACCTTGAGAGCCTGGTCTGAAAAGCCACATCAATCCTCTTGTTCTTCAGCTTTTGAGCAATCTTCTTTGCCTGCCTTATTCCTTTAGGGCTGAGCTTGGAATCAAGCCACCCAGTAAACCTATGGTCCTCATTAAAATAAGTCTCTCCATGCCTGAACAAGTAGATGTGCTTTTTCATAAGAATAATACAGAATTTGATAGTATAAAAAGTTAACTATATTAAGCAATCATTCACCAGCCCTTATTTTTCTTATTTTGGAAAACGGCTCTTTTTTTGCGATTTTCCATAATTGTTCAAAGTGTTTTTTATAACTATTTGCTAAGTCTTTATTTCTCATTAATATTACTGTGAGGGGCTCCCAGATTAAATTCATTACTCTGTCTGCATATACAGCTGTTGGTGTTGGTTCAAAGTATTTTTCAGGGATGTATCTATAAGTGGCTGTTTTAGTGTCGTATATGCATTCTGCTTTTTCACTTGTTAGCAGACGTTCATGAATTCCTAGCTCTTTTTGCCTTCTTACATGCTGTTTAATAATAATCTTTGAAAATGTTTTATTGAATTTTGCTTCATCAACCCCTAACCATACAAGATCTGCTTTACTTCTGAGCATGTCATTCAACACTGACTTAAAACCTTCAACTCCCCGGTATACTTCCACTATCACTTCTTCTTTTGGCTGAGTTCTGAGCTGTTTAAGTTTAGGCATAATCTCTTTAACCCGAGTTTCTATTTCTTTAGTATAATGAAGAAGCTTTTCAGGCTCTGTTGCTTGGTAATAATTCACATTGTTCTTAATAACATAGTTAACTAAACCTTTGTTGATGAGTTTATCCAGAAAATCATAGATGGTTGTTCTGTGCAGCTTGGTTTCTAGCTTTATCTTGTTAACATTCACAGAGCCTAGTTTTAGCAGAGCAAGATAAACACTTATTTCTCCCTGGCTCAGCCCGACATGTCCT
>DAOWFR010000089.1 GCA_030637925.1 Methanobacteriota archaeon | reverse complement strand
TTCAATCATATGAATTCCTGCTGGGGTTAAGCCGGTTATACCAAAATTATAAGCCCCGTTCGTATTACCGATAAATAATTTTATTTTGATAAGACCCAAATCTCGTAAATAATCAATAACACGGTTTATCTGACCAGCATTCCACTTCGTGGTCCCAATAATCTTTTGTGTGTCAATCCAATCATTATTATTTGTATATTCCTTATATATGAACAAAAGCAATTTTCCCGAATCTTCTTTTATTCCCATTTTCATACTATCCTTATTTTTTAAAGAAAATAACAATAAGTAAAATTATCAAGACTACTAGAGCAATTAACCAAGGAATATTTATGGCTAGTTGATAACTAATTATATCCCAAAAACCCAAAGATTGAAAATTTTTATAATCAAAGGTGATTATTCTTATTACGACAGTTAGTAAAGCGACAAAAATTGCAGACATCGCAATAAAGTCAATTTTAATGTTCCTCAAACTCCTAGCATTTCTCTCAATGCGCTTCTCTAATTCTAAGAAATTCTTTCTTCGATTCTCTTCTTCCTCTCTATCATCTATATAGTCTAAATCTGCCTTAAATAATTCTTCTCGAAAGGGATCTATAGCTATACAACGTTGCATTAACTTACGTGCTGTTTTATAATCATACATATCAAGATAACTTAAAGCTTTATTTCTTAAATAGACAGTGTTATTTGGTTGTTTATTCAAAGCTCTATTAAAATGATTAATAGACTCTTCAAATTGCCCCTTTTCTGAATGTATAAGCCCACGAAAATTTAGAAATTCACCATCTTCTGGGAAAGTCTTTAAATCAGCAATATTGATTCCAACTAAATCTTTTATACCATATAAATCGGCATTATACATTATTTCTTGTCTGATTAATCTTAAAAGATAACTCTTCTTTTCTTTCTTTAAGAAATCTGTTATAGCCTCCACATAATAATGGGGTTCAGTATCTGTTAAATAAATAAATAGTTCTCCTAATTCGTAAGTTTTCAATATTAAACGATTATTAAATGGTAATTCTGATTTTAATAGTTTTATAAATTCCTTTTTTGCCTGTTCTTCATTACCAAGTCTTATATTCTTTATTATAGAATTAAGGACTCTTCTAATTTCTTCTATTGATACCATTGCTTGGGGGAATATTTATAGATATAAATAATTATCTGTTATTATAATTGGGTTAACGTTTTCCTTTAGGCCTCCTTCTCCCCCTACTTCTTCCTCCACGTTTACCTCTTGGCATAATAAAACCTTCTAATTTCTATTTCTTCTTTAATTCAATATATAAAAAGTCTTCGTTTCTACTTTTTAAACATAATGATTGCTTGGGTTAGTTAGCCTGTTTATTAACCCAGATAATTTAAATCTTCATCTTTTTTTGCTTCTTCTATTACTTTCTTTTCTTCTTCGGTCAATGGAATTTCTTTCTCTAAATCAGCAATTTTTTCTAATAACGAAGTCATAATTGATTTCGAGATAGAAATTTTCCCAAATAGATAAGTGTAGTTACTCGTTTCTTGAGCAACATTATAAATACCTGACCAAATACTTTTTTTGCCTTCAACTTCTTTCGAAAATTCATCATACTCTTGACGTAATGATCCTATTAAATGATTTAGTCTATCTAATAAATTTATTAAGTCTTTTTTCTTTTTAAGCGGATTGAAATAAATGATTAAATCTGTTAATCTCTCACTTAGTCTTATAACTTCCTCCTCATAATATGCCTTCATATAAATAAAGAATTGAACTCTCTTTTTAAAATTTATGTAAAATCAATATTTAATATAACATTAACTTCATAGTATTTCAGTAACCTTTTTAAACACCTTTCTATTACTCTAATCTATGGGAAAACAAGACAAGATTCAGATGCCTAGCTCAGGCGCAGGCATTACTAGGTATTTTGATGATTATAAGTCTAAGATAGAGTTTAAACCAGAGCATGTGGTAATCCTGGTAATTGTGGTTATTATTATCATTTTAATTCTTCATCTACAAGGAGGAGCTTGGTTTTAGATATAGGAAAGGGGGATTAAGAAATGATTCCTGGTATGAATCCTAGGCAAATGAAGCAGGCAATGCGCAGGCTTGGCATCCAGCAGCAAGAGATAGATGCTAAAGAAGTTATTATCCGCTTGGAAGACAAGGAAATCGTTATTTCTAATCCAAATGTATCTAAGGTTAATATGATGGGTCAGGATACTTACCAGGTTGTTGGTGAGGAGTCTGAAAGAAGCCTTGACTCAGCTCCTGAGATTAAAGAGGATGATATTAAGACAGTCATGGAGCAGGCTGGTGTTAGCAAGGAAGAAGCTGTTAAGACTATTGAGGAATGCAAGGGTGACTTGGCAGAGGCTATTCTTAAGCTAAAAAAGGATTAAACAGCTTTTTAACACAAGATTTATATATTTTCCCTGCTTATTATTCTGAGAGTATTATGGAGCAATTCCAGATTCTTAGGGATAAGGCTTTGCAAAAGATAAAAGTAGCTGACCACATGTTATTCATGACTTATCCTTTGGTAAAAGACCCAAGATTGCTACTATCTATTATTGAGAACATCTTTGCAAGCCTTGATTATGGTGTTAGTGCTCTGCTCCAGCATGAAAGGCTTTTCAAGAGAATACCTGCTTTTCATGACACTTTTCCCTCAAGATTTGATATGTTTAAGAACAAGATGATTCCTAGGTACAAAATTAATCCTACATATGCCAAGCTGATAATTGATGTTAGAGGCATAATATCAGAGCATAAGAAGAGCCCTGTTGAGTTTGCAAGAAAAGATAAGTTTATTATCTGCTCTCCTAGTTATAGTTTAAAAACCATTGATATTAATCTTGTTAAGAAGTATATTTTTGAAACCAAGATATTTGTGGACAATATAAATAAAATCGTGAGTAAACATGAAGGAATCTTTACAAGAAGCAAATGATGAATTAAAAAGAGTAGACCACCAGATATATGTTAGTTTGAAGTATACCCGAACAGTTGATGTGCTTATGAACACTATTGGCAGGATGATAGATGCTTATAACTGCTTAATAGACTCATTGCTAAAGTATGCTGTTGAAAAGAACTTGAGAAAAGAAGAACATATTCCAATCACTCCTTTAGAAAGAGGTAATCTGGTAAAGCAACTATTTGAAGATGAGATTGTGCAGAAGAACATGGAGCTTTATTTCTTGCTAAGAAAGATTAGCAAGAGCATTCCTAAGAAGGAGCAGGAGTTCAGAAGGCATGTCACTCTAAGAACAGTTATTGATAACAAAGAAGTAACACGTGATATTGATACGGCAACAGAAGACTATAATATGATAAAAGAGTTTTATGAGTGGGTTGAACAAAAAATTAATGAATAATTACTTACTTAACCCTAAAAAAGAGGTGTTTTTTTGAGCAGGTACATCTGCATTGTTAGTGGGAAAGGAGGAACTGGTAAAACCACTAGTGCCATTAGTCTGGCTCATGTTATGAGCAAGCACAGGAAGACCTTGTTAGTAGATGCTAATATAAGCACTCCTAATGTTAATATTCACCTAGGAGCTCCTCTTCTAAAAAAGACTTTGATGAGTGTATTAAAAGATGAAGCTTCTCTAAAACAAGCAATCTATACTCATGAATCAGGTCTTAGGATATTACCGACCATAAGCACAGTACATGACTTAAAAAAGCTCAAATATGACAGACTAAGAGAAGTACTCAGAGATCTGGAAGGAGAAGCAGATATTATTATAATGGATAGTGGTGCTGGTCTTAGCAAAGAAGCTATTACTGCAATAGAAGCATGTGATGAGATTCTTATAATTACTAATCCTGAGCTTAATGCTGTGCTTGATGCACAAAAGACAGTACAAGTATCACAAGAGATTGGCAAGACAATAATAGGAATTGTGGTTAACAAAGCAGGAAGAGATAAGCATGAGCTAGGAATTAATGAAATAGAAAAAATCCTTGACCTGCCTGTTATTGGAGTAATACCTTATGATAAGAATGTGAGAAAATCCCTTAGACTAAAGCATCCTGTGACTCATACTCACCCTAAAACCAAGGCTAGTAAGAGTTATGAAGAAATTGCTGGCCTGCTTCTTGGCAAGAAGTATTTTGAGAGTATTAATAAGAAGAGCAGAACCCTTTATAACTATGTTCTTGAGAAGTTGGGGTTTGGCTGATTAACAATATTTATAAGCTATCTTAAGTCTCTTTTTCTCATGATAAAAGCATGCGCCATAACTGACAAAGGTCTTGAAAAGATTGCTCTGTTAGAGTTAGATGAATTAATAAATATAAAAGGCAAGGCAAAGGAATGCGCTGTTATTTTTAATTGCAAATCCTTTCAGGATTTGTTTAAGTTTTGTTATTTATCCCAGAGTGTTGAAAGAGTTATATTATTATTTGCACACTTTGAGTTCAAGGAGTCTAAGGACTTATTATCAAAGTCAGAGGCTGTTCTGAAAAAAAATATCCTAAAAGAATGGTTTGATAAAAACATTAGCTTTAAGGTTGAGTGCAAAAGAATAGGAAAGCATAAATTCGGAAGCCAGACAATAGAGAAGAACTTTGGAGAAAAAATAATTCTAAAAGTAAAGAAAGAGCTTGGTTTTCTACCCAGGGTAAGCATGGAATCACCTGACATAATTATATATGTATTTATAAACAATAACAAGGCTTATATTGGGATTGATTTGATTGGTAGAGACCTTAGTAAAAGGCAATACAGGATATTCACAGCACCAGGGATTATTAATGCTAATCTTAGTTATGCACTTGTAAGGCTTAGTGGTTATTCAAAAAAACAAAAACTTGTGGATGTTTTTTGCAAAGCAGGGATTATATGCATAGAAGCAGCTCTTTACTCAAGTGGCTTGAGTATTAATTATTATTCAAAAGACTTTGCTTTTAAAAAACTAAAACCATTCTTAAAAAAGGATTGGGAAAACTTTTTCAAAAAAATTGATTCAAAAGCAAAGTTAAATAAACTTAATATTCTTGGACTTGATTCATTGCTAAGGAATGTTGAGGCCTCTAAAAAAAATGCAAAACTTGCAGGAGTTGATAAAATCATTAGTTTTTCAAAAATGGATGTGGAGTGGCTTGACACCAAGCTTGACAAAGCAAGGGTTGATATTATTGCTTCAAGAATTCCTTGCCCTAGCAAACATACATCAGAATCATTTATCAGAAAGCTTTACAAAGAATTATTCTACCAGGCAGAGTTTGTTATGAAAAAAAGAGGAAAACTAACTTTGCTCACAGAGAATGTTAAGGTACTAAATGATATGATTAAACCACCTTTTAAGCTTGTTAAGGAGAACGAGCTCTGGGCTGGTAAACAGAGATATGAGTTTGTGATGATAGAGAAAAAATAACCAATAATTTTATATACCTCTTAAATTAATATTTTATACTAGGAGAACCAACAGGGGTGGTCTGAATGTGTGACATGTGTTCTTCTCCAGAGTCTGTTTATAGGATTGAGCTAGAAGGAAGTATGTTAAATGTGTGTGAGAAGTGTGCTTCTTATGGCAGAGTCATTACTAAGCTTAAGCAGGAGGAGCCTATAAAGAGAAAGAAGAAAAAAGAGAAAAGGGTTGAAGAAGCTGAGGTTAAGGCCAGGAAAAAGACTGAGACAGTGCAGCTTATTACTCCTAATTACTCAAAGCTCATCAAGAGTGCAAGAGAAAAAAAAGGTTTAAAACAAAAAGAGGTTGCCAAGAAGATTGCTGAAAAAGAGAGTGTTATTCATAAGCTTGAATCAGGTCGTATGAAACCAGGTATTTCTTTGGCAAGAAAGCTTGAGAAATTCTTAAAGATAAAACTAGTAGAAGAATTAGAGTTAGAGGGTTCTGAAGTTAAATCAGGAAAAAAAGAGGGTTTATCAGATAGTCTTACTCTCGGAGACTTAATAGATATAAAGTAAGAAAAATTTTTATTGCTTGGTCTGGTAGTAATTTATCATTCTCTCTAAAAAGTCCCTGCCTTGGTAGCCGTGGTAAGCATCATCATTGATTACTGTGGTTGGAACTTGGTGTACATTAAAATCCTTTTTAAGAGTGTCAAGAGCAGGATTATGCATGTTCTTGTCAAAAGAATAAATCATAATATCAGGATACTTCCTGTGAAGATAAGATAATACATAGCCTTGCTCCTCGCACTTTGGACAGTCCTCTAGATTAGAATAAAAGTAGAGTATCAGAACATGGCTTTGGTTGCACTCCTCATTAATCTTCTTCATAAAGAACCAGTGCCTTATCTCAACCAAAGAATAGTACTGTTTTAACCTAATAACATCTGGGTTATTTGTTCCAAGAGAACTCTCCATAAAATCCAGTCTTGTGCCTAAGGTATAGAGTTGTTCTGAAAGATATAATAACCCCATTTCCCTGCATGGATCTGCTTCCATAAGGTCATACTGGAGCTCAAGAGCTATGATATCTGTTCTAAGAGTCTGACCAAGATTTTGGATACTTGTGAACTTCTTAGAAGACACCCAGTTACCAACAAGCATTCCTGAAGCAAATATTATTATTGTAAGAGCTAATACCAGAACATACTTCTGAATATTTATTTTCTTAGGGTGCTTGGAGGATGAGGTTGGTGCCATCTTTCTTCATGAAAAAGGTGTTGTTTTTATAAATATTTTCTATATGATGGTTATGCAGACAAGGATTTCTTATTAATAGGTTTCTTATGCTCCCACTTAACCTCTTTCTGTGTCAAATTATAAAAAAGCACAACAAGCCACCAGAAACCAAACAATACTCCATAAACGAGCATATACAATACATAGGAAAGTGCAAACTTCTCTTTTTCTTTTGACAGGTTCACAGCAATTATTATAATAAGTATGCTGATCACTATGGTAAGCACCCCCAGGATTAAAACAGTGTTTATATTAAGCAGGAACAAATCTACTTTAAAATCAAACCTGAATATATCAAAATTAACAGCTCTTGCATATAGATAGCTCTCCCATAAGCCTTTGATAATCTTGTAAACAAGATACCCTAATGATACTATTAAAAGAGCAATAGAAATAAATGCAAGGGGCAGAGTGTACATTCCTAGATTGCCGTGAGTTTTTGAAAAAAGCTTTTTATAATCCTTTATGTTTCTTAAGAAACCATTATACCACCTTCTTCTCTGATAGAAAAGACTCTTAAAAGTTTTGGGACTCACAGTATAAACATAAGCATTAATAGCATTCTCAATAATATAATTATGACTCTGAATCCTAAGGGCTACCTCAATGTCCTCGGTGAGATAGGCTTTCTTATAATGACCATACTTGTCAAAAAAGGCCTTTCTATAGATTGAGAAAGGACCAGGAGTTACATGAATGCTACCAATAAGAGAATACATTTTCCTGAAAAAGATACTAAGCACATATTCTACTCTTTGTATTCTCTGAATAAATGATTTGGGCTTATACACCTTTAATGAAGGAGTCACAGACATAACTTTGGGATTATTAAAATAAGACAGAATCCTTTTCAAAGCCTTGGAATTAACAAATGAATCAGCATCCAGGGCACCAACAAACTCTGCTTTTGTTTTGGAAAGACCAAGGTTAAGAGCAGTATACTTTCCCCCATTCCTTTTTCTAAAAACCTGAACCCCCTTAGATATGTATTTCTTTGCAACAAGATATGTACTGTCTGTTGAGCCATCATCAACAACCATTATCTGTAGTTTATCCTTGGGGTAATCCAATGCCAGAAGGGAATCAAGAGTCTTTGCAAGAGTTGTCTTCTCATTATAACAAGGAACAATTATACAAACATTAGGATACCTTCTGAGTTTTTCTCTTTTAGTAAGATGATTCCTGTGCTCAAGAAGAGTTATTATAAAAAAGATTGCAGTGTATAAACTAACAAAGGCAATTACAGAGATTAGTATTTCCCCAAAACTCATCATAAATAATCCCTCTTAGACACTGACATACCCCCAGATTTCAATACTTCCTTCTTCATATTTTTTAATAAAGCTTTCGCTATGCTTAATAAGGAACCATAATTCCTGCTCCCTAGCCTCCCATAACTCTTGTTTCATACTAGGAGTTATTAAAATATAACGCAACTCATGTTCTTTAAGCATAGGCTCTGCTTCCTTAAGCCTTGCAGCTCTGAACAAGGTGTTAGCATCACTCCTTAGCTCTGAATAATCTGAAATCAGGAATGAATTAGCATCAAGCAAAACATTTTTCTCAGAATAAAACTCTATTAAGAAGCCATTCTCCTCAGATGTTAAAACCCTTCCCTTATCCTGATTCTTAAGGAATACAAGAGCATTTTGCATTTCTTTATCTGGTTGAGCATCCACAAGCAGGCTTGCCTGGTTCATAACTGAGAAGACCAGGCTAC
This sequence comes from Methanobacteriota archaeon, assembly GCA_030637925.1. GTDB lineage: Archaea > Nanobdellota > Nanobdellia > Woesearchaeales > SM23-78 > SM23-78. The sequence continues at coordinate 12,676 of DAOWFR010000089.1, read as the reverse complement.
AAAGCACTAGTAAAATAGTTCCTGTCTTAATAATACTTAGTTCCCATTTCCTATTATAAAAATAGGTTATTGCAACCACACAATAGATTGTTATTATAAAACTAGCAAAAACTCTTGCAGTGCTATTAAAAAGTGAGAGTATAATAAAGACAAGCACCACTAAGTGAAAGAGCTTTTTCTCCTTATCTTTAATCCATATAATAACAAAGCCTGTTAAGAACAAGACAAAGAGAAAGAGGTCAAAGCCAAGGCTTGCTCTTAGAATTGAGAATATGTTCTTAAAAGCAAAAGTGTGAAAACCAAGAAGCCTTGGAGCGTAATTAGAGAAAAGGGTTAAGGGAACAATTACTAAAACTGATATAAGCACAGAGAGAAGTAAAGCCCTGAGGTTTTTCTTAAAATTCTTCTTAAAAGCTTTCTTAAGAGCCAAGCAAAGAAAGAATAGGATTATAAGAGTTACTAAGAAGCCTACTAAGTTTGTAAGGGCCAATAGTAGGAGTAAAAGTAGGCTAAAGCAAAGAGTAAGTATGTTATACTTTTTATGAAGAATAAGCACCATTGCTAAGAGACTTATAAATATTACAAAGCCAGAAAGATAGAGGCCTGTGAAGAGTATGATAAAAACAGGAGTAACTGATAACACTATAAGAGAGTATGCTGCTTGTTTAGGCTTAACACCTAGTAAGACTAGTAATTTAAAGAAGAGAAAACCAGATAATACTCCGAGAAGTAAAGGGAAGAATAAAGAGACTAATTGAGAAGGAAATATAACTAGCAACAAAGCCAGTAAGTAGTGATAAGGGTTTGGTTCATAAACTATCCCTTGAACAGGATCCTGGGTTAGGAAAAAGTCTTGTTTTAAGGATTGGGCAATACGCAGGTTATAATAAGATTCTCCTATGGGAAAGAGAGGTTTACTCTGGGTTAGCCTTATAATCATTACCAAGGATAAGATGATAAGTATTAGGAGAAGTGCGAAGATTACTAGTTCAAAAGTATTCTTGTTCTGCTCATTTTTTTTTGTTTTCTTTTTTTTAGCCTGGCTCATTCTATTGTACACCCCATAAACTCATAGATAAGAGCATCCTTATCATACACTAATTCAAAACAGTCCTCCTCAGCATAAAAGAGCTTGTTTATATTGTATTCTTCAATGCTCTTTGTGGATAAGAGAAGGTAATCAATATCATACTTATTAATTAATCTAACAGCTTCTGATTTTAATCTAAGAGTGAATAGCTTATTAACATCATTGTACCTCTGATTTATGTTATTTATAAATAAGAAATTCGAGTCAGCCACATTTTTTCTCTTGGCAATATAATTAATTAAGAAACCCTCTTCAACTCTGCCCAGAACAACAGCGTCTTGTTCTGTATTGTTTTTAACCCATTCTAATGCCCCAATATCCTGTAAAGAAGGAATCTCTGTTTTAATAGTGGTGATAAAAGGAGTAAGCGTGGTGATTACAAAGAGAATAATAAATAACCCTGCTATAATGCCGGATAAACGAGGAATTTTTGTCTTGGCTATGCTAACAAGAATTATCTTAAGTGAATAAGCTGAGAGTAGAATAAGGTTTATGCTCAAAAATAAAAGACCTGTTTTAAAGGGGATTAGTTTAAACCAAAGCATTAAAAAGGATACAATAGCAAAGGAAATGTACAGGCTTGCAGCCCTGTTTCTGGTCTTAAAAAGGGTATGGTAAACAGCATACACCCCTAGTAATAAGGGAATTATACCAACAGCATATATCACTCCTAGAAAGCTTATCTCCTGAAAATAAGATGACAATAAAGGAGCAGGGATGTTCTGCCATATGAATCTTATGCCATGAAGAAAAAAAGCCTTTTTGTATAGTAAAAGATTAAACCACAAGGCTAGGAAAAAGAGAAATAAAGTTACTTCAACTTCTTTTGTGTTAAGTTTTTGTTTTCCAAGCCTTAATATGAGAAAGTAGACCAAGAAGCTAATGAGCAGGATAAAGACTGATGTATGAGTTAATAAGAGTGCTACAGTTAGAATTATGCTCAGAACAGCAAAGCCTTTTTGCTCTATGCGCAGAAAAGTATAACTAAGAAGAAAGATAAGCAAGAGGCTTAGAGAATAAACCGAGACTTGATTAAGTGTTGTATAGATTATAGGTACAAAGCCTGAGAAAAAGGCTGCAATAAAAGCAGCTGTTCTGTTCTTAGTCATGTGCTTTGCTATTAAGTAGATTACTATTATCAAGGCAGAGAACGCAATGCTTGGGATTAGCTTTGCAACCAAGACTAAGGGAAGGAAAAAACTAAAGGCAGCTAACAAATAGTAAAAAAATGGAGGGGTTATAAAGGTTCTGCCAGAATAACTAAGAGAATCTTTGAATAATGGAACACCTGTTTCTTTTATATGCTCTACTTGTCTCAAAGCATTATAAGCATCATAATCAAATCTTTCTTCTTGAAGTACAAAAAACAGTCTTGTACCTAGCACTAAGAGAAAAAGCAATGCTAGTATTAGGTATTCTTTTTTTATTCTTACCATTTTTGCCTTTTTATCTTCTTGCAAAGCCCCACATAAATTCAAAATAGCTTTTAAAACCCTGGGCTAGGGAAGGTTCTTTTATTAAAATAGCTTTGGGATTCTCCTCCCATATTATTATGGATACTTTATCAGAATAAATATTTGTTGATGCTGGTGCTTTGCTTCCTTTCTTAATGAACTTTACCTCTGCTAATGGAATTTTTTTCAAGTATTTTTCTTTCCTAGCGCTCTCATCAAAAAGCATCCTTACTTTTATGTTCTTTTCAATTCTTTGATTGTCAAAGCGTGGAAAATAGTATTTTATTATTTCATTAACATTAACAGCATCTCCGAAGATTAAGACTTCTTTGCCTTCTTTTATCTGGTCATCAAACACTGTTTTTATGGCTTGTTTTCCTCTGAAGAACAATACTTCTTTCTTTTTTTCTGAGAATTTCCTTAAGAGCTGTAGTTCTGGCATGATTTGTTTTATATTATCCTCTTTTTCTCTGAGTAATTCTATTAGTCTTGCAGGATCAACTGCTTCATAATACCTCCTGTTATTGGTCTTGATATAAGATACAAGACCTTTTTGTATTAAACGCTCAACAGCATCATAAATACTCCTCCTATGAATGCCTGTGTGCCTGGTTATTTCCCCTGCTCTGCTTGAGCCTTTTTCAAGTAATGAGAGGTATATTCTTGCTTCTGATGAGGTTAGGCCTGCTTGTTCTAGTAATCTCTGATTCACAAGGTGGGAGAAGTAAACCTTGTTTATAAAGCTTTTTAATTATGTGGTGAGAAATATCACCTCAAAAATTTAAATAGATTGGATAGTTTAATAAAAATTATGATATTACCGAAGGATTTTCGGAAAATCCTTAAGAGGATATATTAAAAACCTTAGCATAACCCTATTGGAGGTAATAAAAATGGAAAACCCACAATTTTTGACTTTAGAAAAACCAGGTGTTTATAAAAAAGATGATGAAGAAACAGCAGAAAAATATGAAAAAGTGGAAAGAGAGACTTTTCCCTTACTAGAAAAGATAATACGTGAATTTGAAACCATTAATAAGAATAAAACAAAGTATACAGACAGCAACAGACCCAATGAAACAGTAAGAGACACATACGTATATGGCAGTGTTAAAATAAACATTGAAACAGTTCCCCAACAAAAAAGAGTTGCTGCAGAAAAAGTAATTGACCATATAGAATTCTGGCTAGAAATCCTAGAAGGAGACTATGCGCATGAAATTAAAAGAAAAGGAGTTGTAACCATAGATAAGAAACAATACCTCTCACTAAACTGGACAATAGCAATGATTAACAAGATGATGGAAAAACATAAAGAAGGAAAAGAAGGGATAAAACAAACAATAAACTTTGAAGCACCAGATTATATTAAGACTGAAGATTTAGAAAAGGTAATTTATCATACTGAAAAAGACTATTCTAAAGAAACAGAAGAAAATGCTCTTGATTACATAAGAGCAAGTCTATTAAAGAATAAAATAAAAGAAGACTTCTATGATGTATTTAGAGAAAAAGCCCTGAAGAAAAAATTAGGATATGATAAAGAGAAAAACATGCCCTTTCAAACAGTAACAGAGTATGTAAGAATAGGAAACCATGTTTTCCCAATCCAAGTTGTGCCTAGTACTTCAGCAAGCTATGTCTCTGCTCTAAATACTCTAATAAAAGAAACACCATCAGGAAAAATAACTAAGACAACAGGAGAGCTTATCAGGCTTAGAGAAGGAAGAGGAGATGGTTTAGAGAAGATCTATGATATGAAAAAAGAGAAAGGAAGCCTCTATATAAGTCTTGAAGCATTGAAAACCAGAATACAACAACTTAGAGAAGAAAACATAAAACCAAAGCTTACCTATAACATAGCTCATGCAATAAGATTAAACTAAAGATAGATTAAAAATATTTTTATTTTATTCTTCCTCAGGCCCATAACTCGGCACTGCTGACTTGCTAATAATCATTATATCTCCAAGGCTCTTAACTAATTGGTGAGGCACAATCACTCCTTTAGCACTGCCCAGGACCTTGTTCAGGAAGCTGTTCTTAGTGGCTCTAACCCTCCAGCCAAACACCTTGTTCTGAGTCAGAATAGCCTCTTCCACATCTCCAAAATAATCGCCTGTATCAGTAAAAACCCTCATCTCATATGTTTCAGAAATTCTTTTCATCTTAAGCATTGAATACCACCTTTAATCCTTGTATCCTGGATAAAGAAGCACGAATATATAAAGGTTTCTAAAAATCCTGATTTTTAGGAACAGCAGATATTCTGCTAGTTTTGATTTGATTCATCTGAGTTATAATGATAAAAAAAGAAAAAATATTTAAAGCTAACAAGATAAATTTAAAGCATTAGATACTTAAAGTAATAAAAAGAGGTGGAGGTTATAAAAATGGGGATGGACACTGTTATACTTGCAATCATTATCGGCACATTAGCAGCTATTGTTTATAGTCTTAGGATTCTTGTGCTAATGGAAAGAAGGATTGCTAAGATTGACCTTAATCTTGAGAGGATTGTTACAAAAATAGCTGTTGAGGAGAAGAAGATAGAAGTAGAGGAAAAGAAGATTGAGGGACTGTTAAGGAAGAAATAATCTTTTTTAAAAATTTTTTTACTTATTAAAAACTTTACTTTTTTCATGATGATACAACACGTTTCTCTTGACCATGGCTGGTTTTATCACTACAGGCTGCACAAGGCAAAACTAGGCTTACTAAGAGATAATGGTTTCTCTTCTTTGCATACTTACTTAGGAAAGGTTTTTGAAAACTGTCCTCAAGAGCCATTCTTATCAGGACCAAGGAGCAGTAGAATCAAGTTTAGTCTTGGTATTGAACCCAGAAGAATTGATAATCATGAGGTTACAATGCTTGCAAGAGAAGGCCTTGCCTGGAATAAATATAATGGGGCCCATAGCAATGTACAGGTATTCATGCTAAATTATGACAACACCACATTAGGAGTAGAGGTGCCTATCTGGTTAAAGGCATATGAGCTTGGCAAGAAGTTTGAGGAATTATTTGACAGTAAAAAGCCCTTGTCAGGCCATATCGATTTACTCAGACTAGAGAATAACAAACTCTGGATATGGGATTATAAGCCAAGAGCAGAGCAAGAAAAGTATGCTTGTACCCAAGTCTTCTTTTATTCTTTAATGCTTAGCAAAAGAACAGGCATACCCCTAGAAAGGTTTATGTGCGGTTATTTTGATGAGAACACATGCTTTGTTTTTAAACCACATAAGAAATATTTGAAAGAAAGGCAGACTACCTTATGATAGTCTCCTCTGCTTATACTTCCCTATCAGTTCTTCAAATGTTAAACCTTTCTTCTTTGCTAGGTTAAGAGTAACAACATAATTCTTTTTAGTAACCCTTAAATCTGTTAATCTTAGAAAATACCATTTCTCACTATCAAATTTTATTGCAACAAAAGGTCTTGCTCCAAAGCTATTAGCAAATAAATCTAACTGAGTTATTTCGTCTTTGGTCAGGTATTTTGTTTTGTCCTTGGAAGATTTAACTTCAAAAGCAAAGAAGTGTTTACCATCACCAACCAAGATATCAGGGCTTGGGTGCTGGGTTGAACCACTACCAGCTGCTCTCATAGCAGCAAAACCCTTTGACCAGAATAAATGGATTAAATCTCTTTCTGCCTTGCTGCCCTTGCTTTTTCTGCCTCTAAAACCTACTGCCATGAATAGGGTTGTGTTTTTATTGTTTAAATAACTTACTGGTAAATCTTTCCAGTGTTTTGAGCGATAATTTTATAAAAAACCCTTTATTTGCCTTTTTTATGCCTGATAAAAAGATTTTGTCCTTGTCTGCTATGGAAAAGCTTATGAAAGCAGCAGGGGCTTATAGGGTTAGTGAGGAGTCAAAAGAAGCTTTAAGAGATGTTCTTGAAGATATTGGAGAAAGGATTAGCAAAGAAGCTATTGAGCTAAGCAGGCATGCTAATAGAAGAACAATAAAAGCAAAAGATATTAAGCTGGCTAGTAAAGAGAGGTGAGGAAAAAATATTAGTGTGTGAGAATCAATGAGTTTATTTGGTGTTGCTTCAAAAGGGAATTGTTATTCAGACCTTTTCTATGGGACAGACTATCAAAGTCATAAAAGTCAAGAATATGGAGGACTCGCTTTTTTAATAAATAATGGTAAAAATATTGGTAAAAAGATTAGGGATATTGGAGAAACACAATTTAAGGCTAAGTTCTCTGAATTTGAAGGTAAAATAAATAGCAAATATGGTATAGGAGTTATTAGTCCTAAGGATGAGCAGCCCATAACTCTTGATGGAAAAGTAGCTAATCTTGCTATTTGTACTGAAGGTAGGATTGATAACATTGACCAACTTTCTCGTGAATTAAAAGATAAAGGAGTTTCATTTAATGAGAAAACAGATGGCGAGAACAATACTACAGAAGTTGTTGCAAATCTAATTAACCAAGGGAATAATATTGTTGATGGTATTCAAAAGATGTACGCCAAAATTGATGGCTCTATCTCTTTGCTTTTGCTTACAAAAGAGGGGATTTATGCTTCAGGTGATAGGTTTCCTTTGTTCATTGGAGAAAAAGACGATGCGATAGCAATCACTTCTGAAACATGTGCTTTTCCAAACTTAGGATATAAATTAGTGTATAATCTTCAACCAAGAGAAATAGTTAAGATTAATGATAATGGTTCTGAAATAAAAACTAAGGGCAGCAAGATAAAACAAATCTGTGCTTTCTTATGGATATATTTTGGTTTTCCTGGGTCTAGTTATGAGGGAATTCTTGTGGAGATAACTCGGTATAATTGTGGAGCTGCTCTGGCAAGAAGGGATTCTGTAAGAGCTGCTATGGTAGGAGGCATTCCTAACTCAGGCACTCCATCTGCTATTGGGTATGCTAACGAAACTATTAATATGGCTCAGGAAAAGTCTAAAAAAGAGATTGAGAGATTTGAAAAAGGGGATATTAATCTAAATGAGTTAAAACAAGAATTAGAAGAAGCTTTTGATTCAATAACAAGATTTAAGAGAGGAATAGTAAAGTATGACCCTGGTTATAATAGAAGCTTTACACCAAAAGAAGAGAAGAAAAGGAAACTAATTGCTAAATACAAACTTATACCTATCTTAAGGTTACTAGATGAAAAGAGTCATAAGAATATTATTGTGATGGAAGACTCTATTGTAAGGGGGAACCAATTAGAAGAATATCAAAAAAGATTATTATATATTGCTGAAATAGAAGGTATTAAGTTAGGAGCTATTGATATTAGATCTACATGTCCTCCGCTGATATGGCCTTGTAAGTTTAGTTTTTATACTAAGGATATAAAAGAGCTTGCTGCACGAAAAGCAATTCGTGCTCTTGAAGGAAAGGACATAGAAAATGTTAGCGAATATCTTGACTCAAAATCTAAGAAATACGAAAAAATGGTGGAATATATTAGAGAGAAACTTGAAGTTAATTCTTTGATGTATCAGCGACTTGATGATATGGTTAAAGCAATTGGTTTGCCAAGAGAAGATTTATGCTTGTATTGTTGGAATGGAGAAGAAGTTCCTCCTTCTGTAAAAAAATAAGTTCACAATTTTATCTTCATAAAGTCATGTGCTGCTTTGCTGTTCTTAAAAAAGGTTTTTATCTCTTCTTGTAGTTCTTTTGTGGTTTTGTATCTTTGTGAGAAGTGTGTTATGATTAACTTTTTTACATTTGCCTTGGTTGCTATTAATCCTGTGTCTTTGGTTGTTAAGTGCTTGTACTCAAGGCCTTTTTCTTCTAAGTCAGAAGTATAAGCTGCCTCTGCTATTAGTACATCAGCATCTTTTGCTAGTTCATAAGCATTTGTGCATGGCAGAGTATCTAGGATTATGGTTAATTTTTTTCCTTTCTGCATATAAGAAACCTGTTCTGGCTTTATCTTTTTTCCTTTATAAGTCACTTCTTGTCCTCTTTGTAGCTTACCTACAAGTGGTCCTTGTTTTAACCCAAACTTTTTTGCTTTAGCCATGTTAATTTTTCTTTTATCCTTCTCTACTATGCTATAACCTAGGCATGGCATTTTATGATCCATGTAAGCACATTCAATATAGTAATCATTGTTCTGAAATACTTTTTCAACTCCTTTTGGGTTTAATTCTTTTATATCTAATTCTATTCTGTTATGTTCAAACCCTATGCTTTTTAGCATATAAATAATTCTTTCCTTGGTTTCTCTTGGGCCGTAAAGAGTTACTTTTTGTGGATTCTCATTATTACTTATTGTTTGTAGCAATCCTATTAATCCTGACACATGGTCTCCATGCCAATGAGTTATGAGTATCTTTCTTATCTTGTTCCTATTAATACCTGCTATATTCATTTGTCTCTGGGTTCCTTCTCCACAATCAATTAGTATGCCTTCTCCTTTATACTCTAGGTAAATGCCTTGCACATTCCTATCTTTGGTTGGCACCATGCAGCTTGTGCCTAGTATTGTGATTTCCATAGGATGAGGTTATTCTGGACTGGTTTTTAACATTTTCTAAAAGATTAGGGTTTTAAGCTTTTAGGACCAAAAATCCAACAGGATTTTTGTTTTTTAAATATAGAATTATTTTCTATATGGATAATTAAGTTGTTTTACAAAAATTTTTAAACCGAATATATATGCTAAAAACAAGCATGGCAAAGAAAAAGAAAGCAAAGAAAAAAAAGATAACCAAAGAAAAGAAAAAAAAAGAAGAAAAGTCTGAAGTAGAAGAAAAAAAGAAAATAATTATCAAAGCAATCCTTGCAAGGGAAAGAGTGATAACAGAAGCAACAGATGAAGCACGCGTTCTTTATGATAAGAGTGCTTATGGCCAATTACTAGAGGATGGTAGCGTTCAGCTCTCATTACCAGAAGCCCTTTATCTTCTTGAGAAAGGTAAGATGCAAATAACAGATAAAAGAAAAAAAGCAATAACATCAGAAGAGTTCATAAAAAAAGCAAGAAAAGTAGAGCCAAACTTCTGGATAAGATACTGTGTGTTTAAGGATATGAGAAATAGAGGGTATATTATTAAAACAGCTCTTAAGTTCGGAGCAGACTTCAGAGTATATGACAGAGGAATAAGACCAGGAGAAGACCATGCAAGATGGATAATCTTTCCAGTGCATGAAGGAGAAGTTCTAACATGGTATGAGTTTGCAGCCAAGAACAGAGTAGCTCATAGTACTAAAAAAAGATTAATGATGGGCATAGTTGATGATGAAGGAGATGTTACGTATTATGAGGTTAAATGGATGAGGCCCTAATAAAAGTTATTATTCTTAATATAAAATGAAATATCATGAATTTGCTTTTTTTACAAAAGAATCAAAATTTAATAATATTAGAGAAGTGCTAATGAAAGATCTGGGACTTGTTCCTCCCATAAATGATCCTTTCAAAAGAGATGAAAAAAGAAAACTAGTGTGGGAAGACCAACAAAAAATTGGGAGATATAGAGTTGATTTTTTAACTAACCCAGATATGATTTATTTCAGGTACTGGGATGCGACTCGGATGACTCCAGAAATAGAAAAGACAGATCCAATGTATGAAGCGATCAAGAAAACGCATGAAATTCTTAAACCTGTGCAGTGTGCTGTTGTCTCAGGTGGTGTGATACTAGAAGAAGTTTTGGGAACTCCCTAAATTTATTTTATTTAACAATAATTATATAAACCTAGTTCTAATACTAAAAAAGTATTCACTTATAAAAGATAATTTATTAAAAAAATGGACAAAGAAGCCATTTTCAAAATAGTGCAGCTAAAAGGACCTGTTATTCCAAACCAGCTAAAGAAAGAGCTGGGAGGAGATACACTGCTCTTAGCTGCAGTGCTATCAGAGCTGGCTAGTGAAGGAAAAGTTAAGGTAAGTAATACAAAGATTGGCGGAACTCCTGCTTATTACGCCCCAGGAACAGAGGTAAGACTACAGAACATAATGAAGTATTTGAATCCAAAAGACAGGCAAACAGCAGAGTATCTTAGGCAAAAAAAGGTTTTAAAAGACTCTGAGCTAAGTCCACTGGTAAGGGTGAGTTTAAGGAACATAAGGGACTTTGCAAAGCCATTAGAAGTAAGTGTTAAAGGGCAAAGAGAGATTTACTGGAAATGGTATTTATTACCAACTAAAGAAGCAGAGCAGATGATACTAAAGAAGATAAGACCTATGCCCAAGGCGCCAATTAAAAAAGAAGTTAAGAAAATAGAGGTAAAAAAAGAGGAAATAAAGAAAGAAATTAAAGTTAAAAAAGAACCTTTAGTGCTCGCTCGCCAAAAGCTCGCGAGGGAAAAAGAAGTAAAAGAGGAAGTGCAAAAAGAGATTAGTAAAACAGAGCAAGAACTAGAAAAAGAGAAAGATGTTTTCTTTAGAAGAATATGGGGGTACTTTAAACAAAACGATATAGAGATAATTGAATATAAAATAATAAGAAAAAAATCTGATATTGAGTTTACCATAGCAGTTCCTTCAAGGATTGGAAGCCAGGAATACTATTGCAAAGCTAAAAGCAAGAAAAAAGTTAATGATGGTGATTTAAGCAGTGCTTATATCCAAGGGCAAGCAAAGAAATTGCCAGTGATATTCATAGCAGTGGGCGAACTTACAAAAAAAGCAAAAGAAATGCTAGCAAAAGACTTTAAAGGAATGATTGTTAAGAAAATATAAGAAGATTATTTATTTAGGTGTTGAGCATATTCTCATTTCCTTTCTACAACACGGGCTTCATATTGAGCAATTCTACCTCTAGCTTTCTTCAATGGTTCTCCATGAATTGTTGCTTCAAGACCCTGATTTTGCAATTTTTCTGCAATCTCAACAGCTTCTTTAAAAGCATTTTGTTCAACTTCAGCTATGCCTAATCGTGAATGAAATAACTCCCCTAACCTTACATGAGTATGTTGATTAATTATTAATCTTGTCTTTCCTGATTGAAGACCCACATAACAAACGTAGTCTAGATGTTTTGGTGCAGGACCAGCTTCATTACAAGATTCTAAAAACACATCTGCCTGATTATCTCCTTTTTTTTTCACTTTATCTACAAATTCGTCAAATGTTGTTGGAATTCTAAACAATTTGTATTCTATTGACATTTTACCCCTCGTTTATTGTTTACTCTCTGAGGGAGAAACCATCATTTATAAATCTTTCGATTATTACTACTCTATTGTGACAAAAAAACTTGATAGAACACTAAAAAAATCATTCCTCCTCAGCAAACGTCTTGATGTCTTCAAAGTTCTCAACAATAAGCCTTGCCTTGTTCTTACCAAATCTAAAGGGAAACGTGTCTTCTGCATCCCTTTTCAAAATAATCATCTTGTTGCCTTTGAACTCATCATATTCTACTGCCATAAAAATCACCTTTTATTATGTATATAAAACAAGGTTCAGCACTCATTTAAAAAGGTTGGGGTTGGGTAAACGAAACAAATATTAACTATTAACACATTCTTGTTCTCATGGGCTTAGCTATTACTGAATTATTAACTCCTGAGAAGATTAGTATTGAGGATTTAAAGAACAAGACTCTTGCTGTTGATACTTATAATCTTCTTTACCAGTTCCTGAGCAGTATTAGGCAGAGGGATGGCTCTTTATTAACTGATAGCAAAGGACATGTTACCAGTCATTTAAATGGTTTATTTCATAGAACTACAAGACTTATGGCTTATAATATGAAATTTATCTTCTGTTTTGATGGAGAAGTGCCTGAGCTTAAGGAAAAAGAAAGAGAGAGAAGAAAAGAACTAAAGATTGAGGCTAAAAAGAAATACAAAGAAGCAGCTAAAAAAGAGGATTTAGAGGAAATGAAAAAATATGCTGCAAGAACCAGCAGGTTAACACCTGAGATGATAGAGGATGCAAAGGAATTAATAAATGCTTTAGGCCAATGCATTGTAGAAAGCCCTAGTGAAGGAGAAGCCCAAGCATCATATATTGTTAAGAAAGGTGATGCTGATTATGTGCTTAGCCAGGATGCTGACTGCTTTATGTTCCAGGCTCCAAAGTTGGTAAAAAACTTAACTATTAGTGGTAAAAGAAAAAAGCCTGGTGCTTATGCTTATGAAGAATTAATGCCTGAAATAATTTCTTTAAAAGATATTCTTAAAGAATT
>DAOWFR010000101.1 GCA_030637925.1 Methanobacteriota archaeon | reverse complement strand
TTTGGCAAGGCATAACCCTGACAAGCTTGCAAAGACTATTATGAAGCTTTGATAAAAATGATTAAACTTGTAATCTTTGACCTTGACAACACTCTCTTTGATACTTATAGCCAGCTAGGAATAAAGGTCCTTGATAAGATGATTAAGAGGATGAAAAAGGCTGGTTTAACAGAAAAACAAGAAAAACTTTTAAGAGAAAAATACATAACCACGGGTTTTAGGATTCTTGCAAAACAACTAGGTCTTTCTGATGAGATAAAACACCTTGGTATGGATACGTACAAGGAAACGGATTTAAGTGATATAAAGCCCTATGATGATGTAAGCTTAATCAAAGATTTTAAGCAGAAGAAGGTCTTGGTTACCTCTGGCACTAAAGAAGTCCAGTTTAATAAAGTCAGAATTCTTGGCATGCAGGACTTATTTGATGAAATCCTTATTGATGAGTCAAGTAACCCTGAGAACAAGCAAAGAATTTTTTCTGAGATAGTAGAAAAATATAATCTAAAACCAGAGGAAGTAATGATTCTTGGAGATAATGCTGAGTCAGAAATTAGTGCTGGCAATAATCTGGGCATGATAACAGTTCAGATGCTTAGAAGAGATTTTTTAAAAGGAAAAGCAGATTATTATGTTAAAAACCTTTATGAAGTTAAGAAAATACTTGAAGAGATGAAGTAAATGTGTGGGATAATTGGTATTGTTTCAAAAAAAGATTTTATTTCCAAGTTTTTGCTTGAAAGACTTAAGAGACTAGAGTATAGAGGTTATGATTCTTATGGTTTTTATGATTCTAATGATTTAAAAAAATATGTTGGTGAGATCATAGTTGCTGGTGAGAATAAGAGCAGAATAGGAATTGCTCATACAAGATGGGCTACTCATGGCGGGGTTACTGAGATTAATGCTCATCCTCATTTATCATGTGATAAAGATATTATTGTTGTGCATAATGGCATTATTGAAAACTACGAACAAATTAAGAAAGATTTAATAAAAAAAGGCCATAAATTCATTAGTGAAACAGATTCTGAAATTATTGCACATTATTTTGAAGAAAAACTAAAAAATAAATCAATGAAAGAATCTTGTATTGATTTTATCAAAGAAGCAGAAGGAACTTTTGCAATCCTTGTGATGATTAAAGGAAAAGAAGAAGTTTATGCATTAAAAAGAGATTCTCCTCTTGTACTAGGACTTTGCAAGGATATGAACATGTTAGCCTCTGATATTTATGCATTCTCTGACTTAACTAATAAAGCTGTTTTCTTTGATAATGATGAGTTTGCAATTATTAAAGAGGATGGCTACAAGTTTTTTAGTAAAGATGGAAAAACGATTGAAAAACCAATAAAAAAGTTTGTATGGGAACAAGAAGAATCAAAAAAACAAGAATATAAACACTACATGCTAAAAGAGATATGTGAAGAAGCAGATGTTGTTGAAAGAATGTTCTTTTCTCTTGATAATGAACAGAAAACAGAATTTAATAAACTAATTAATCTTATAAAAGAATCAAAAAAGATAGTCTTTGCTAGCTGTGGAACATCATATCATGCCTCTTTATTAGGAGCTTATTATTTACATAGTGCTGGAGTAGAAGCCCAAACTCTTATAGCCTCTGAATTCAAGCACTTTGCAAATGTTGATTCAAATACATTAGTAATTGCTATTAGCCAGAGCGGAGAAACCATGGATGTGATTGATGCCTTGAAATATGCAAAAGAGAACAAGGCAAGGATTGTGAGCATTGTGAATGTTCCTTTCTCTACAATACAACGTATGAGTGAGCTAAGCTTGAATATATTAGCAGGCCAAGAGGTATGTGTTGCCAGTACTAAGGCATTTGTTAACCAGGCAACTCTCTTGTTAAAAATTGCACAAGAATTTGGTTTTAAGGTTAATCTAACTAATCTCACTGATAAGATAAAAGACTTATTCAAAAACAAAGAAGAAATAAAAAAAATAGCAGAAGAAATAGCAAGTTCAAAAGACCTTTATATCATTGGAAGAGGCCTTACTTATCCTGTTGCAAGGGAAATAGCTCTAAAGATAAAGGAAATCTCATATATTCATGCAGAAGGAATGATGGGAGGAGAATTA
>DAOWFR010000095.1 GCA_030637925.1 Methanobacteriota archaeon | reverse complement strand
TGGCAACCTTTGGATTCTCATTAAGAAAAGTGCCTAAGCCTGTGCTTATCATTGAATCAACAATCCCCTTAACATTAAGATTACCAAGCTTGGTCTTGGTCTGACCTTCAAACTGAGGATTAGGAATCTTAAGAGAAAGAATAGTAGTAAGCCCTTCTCTTGCATCCTCGCTTGTAAGCCTAAAAGAGTCACTACCAAGGTTCTTATCAGCATAATTATTAAGGGTTCTTGTAAGCGCTGTTTTAAAACCTGTTAGATGAGTTCCTCCTTCTACTGTGTTAATATTATTAACAAATGAAAAAACACTTTCAGTAAAGCTATTAGTGTACTGCATGGCTGCTTCTAGCTCAACATCATGTTTCTTGGTCTTAAGATAAATAATTTCATGTAGAGGAGTCTTTTTCTTGTTAAGATAGTCTACAAAACTCTTTAAGCCTCCTTCATAAAAGAACTCTTTCTTTTTGTTACTTCTATCATCTATTAGTATTATCTTTAAGCCCTTGTTGAGAAAAGCCAGTTCTCTGAACCTGTTCTCAAGGATTTCATCAGAGTAGTCTATGCCTTCTTCAAATATCTCTTTATCAGCCCAGAACCTGATCTTTGTGCCTATCTTATCATTGCACTTGCCAATAACCTTGAGTTTATCTAAGGGCTTTCCTCTCTTATATTTTTGATAGTAAACAGAGTTCTTTCTATACACCCAGACTTCAAGGAATTCTGACAAAGCATTAACAACACTCACCCCAACACCGTGCAAGCCACCAGACACTTTGTAAGCCTTTTTATCAAACTTTCCACCAGCATGAAGCTTGGTCATTACCAACTCTACACCACTAACCTTAAACTTTTGATGAAGCTCAGTAGGTATGCCTCTTCCGTTATCCTCTACAGTAACAGAGTTGTCTTTGTGAAGAGTAACTATTATTTCTGTGCAAAAACCAACCATTGCTTCGTCAATAGCATTGTCAACAACCTCATAAACAAGGTGATGAAGCCCTCTTGGGCCAGTAGTGCCTATGTACATGCTAGGCCTTTTTCTAACAGCCTCAATACCTCCTAGCACTACAATCCTGGTTGTGTCATATCTATCCATTTTCTATCTTTTTATCATTAGTTTCTGATTAATTCTTATAACTTTTTCTCGTCTATAAAAACCTGTTTTTCACTCAGAAAAACATATACACAGTAGGTAGTTTTCACTTATAAATGTTGTGATTTAGAAAGCCTCTAGAAGGCTTGAAAAGGCTGGATTTTGGGGTTTTAAAGTCCTCTAATGCTTCCTCAAAACCTCTTCTACTTCTTCATTATATTCATCAAAAACATGCGCTGAGTGTGAAATAGTGGTTATACTCCCTGTTTCTAATTCCAGCTTTTCAGCAACATATTTCTGTAATAAGTAGACTTGGTAGATATTTGCTGGCCAGCCAATGAACATATCATTGCTTCTTATAACTGTTGAAAGAGTTAGCTTATTATCAATTATTTTAAAGAAGATGCTTGTTAGGCTTGGAATTTCTTTTATATTAATTTTTGAATCAATAACGGGGTGGTAGAGTACAACAACTGCTCGTCTAGTGTTAGGGTCTTTTTTTAGTAAAGGAATTATAAAGTCATCCACCTGGTTCTTTGCATTTGCATAATTAAATATTCTTGCACCATAGGTGTAGTAATAAATAGTTGAGGCTTGTTTTTTAAAGAACACATCTTCTAGTTCATCAAGTTCTGGATAAATCCATTTCTTAAGACCTTTCATTATTTCTATTGGCTTGGTAATGTCTTGCTCAGGATTATTAATCTTTATTATGATATTAAGTATTTCTTTTGATGACCGGTTATCCTTATCAACTATTTCTGCTCCTTTATCTATTATCAGCTTAAGAGTTGCTTTCCATGCTTCAAGAGTTGAGTCTTTTATTATTTCCATAAAATCACCTTGTGATTTGATGGACCATCAAAAGCAAAGCTTTTGGTGATTCCATTTTTTTTATTCCATAAAACTTGTTAATTTCATCTCTCCTCTTCTCTCCTTAAAATCATAGGTTATTAAGGGAAGTTCATAGGTATTCATTAAAAACACCAGTTCTTTTATAACATCCTCAGGATTAAATTCTTCGCTTCTAAAAAACCTTATCCTGTCACCACCATTAAAGATTTTGAATAATTTTTCTCTTGTCTCTATGAAATTAATTATTTCTGGTGAATGATAATCTTTGAATTTTTTTACAGTAGTTTTTATGTACCTTCTTGTTGAAAGGTTTTGGGTGTATTTCCTGAAAACACTTGAAAATACTATGTCAAAATTAAAGGGTATCCCGCATGCTTTGTAAATGGTTTGCTGGGTTGAGCAGAACTTTTTTATCTCTTGGCTGGTGCTTTCAAGAAGTTCGAGCAGGTGCTCTTGTTTTTTTTCTCTCCAATCATAGTTCCAGAAGCGTATATAATTTCTAGTATGAGCAAAGAATTTCTTTGTGTATGGTTTGTTAAGCTCATTAAGTCTTTTAAAGTACTCATTACACTTCTTATTTTGTGTTGTGTTTACTTTGAGCAGAGTCTTGGCTGTTTTTAGGATTAGTTTTCTGAACTCCTTGCTACTCAGGTTTTCTTTAAAGAATCTGTTAACATCAATTGCAATGCTTGTGTTAGCTATCACCAGGCCAAGGGTTTTTCCTCTTATGTTTTCTTCATAATCCTGCCATTCATCCTCTCTAAGTGTGTAGGGCCCTGCTTTTCCAATGATTATAGGAGCATTATGTATTTTTCTGTTATGAATATTGATTTTTATCTCTTCGCTTGACAACTCAGATACAATATCCTTGAAAAGGGTTTTATGAGACCTTAACTCCTTGCTCTCGGTCTTGAATACCAATACAACATTCCTTGGATTTATTTTTACAAATGATTTTATAAACCCAGACATTTTTTTATCATCCAAAATATTCTTAACATTTATTATGAGACTTACAAATCTTTCATGGTCTCTTGTATCCACATCTAGTTTTTTAAGTACTTCTTCAAGGTTTTCTAAGCTGCTGTTTTGTATTAGGTGCTCAAAGTTGTTAAGACCAAGAACATCGTTTATCTCAGAGAAACAGCCATATACTAAGTCATAAAACTTGTTGACTCCTGTGTAGTTTGTGCTTTCCAATAAGATGCAGTTAAGCTTGTTAACCCAGCCATCAGGGTCAAACTTATGAATAATATTTCTTGCTTCATACTCCTCTATTAAGCTGGTTGATATTGATGGTTTTGAGATAACTATTTTTTTATGTTTTCTTTCTACTATCATCTCTCCTTCTTCAATACCAAGAGCAAAATATTTTTCTCCTTTCCCCTTAATAAAGATTACTTTTAGTATCTCATCATCTACTAGCTTGTTAAGATGATAAAGTATTTTTCTATGGAACTGTCCTTTTCTTCTCTTTGCTTTTTGAGCAAGCTTTTTATCAGAGAACTCATTATTGATATCTCTTATTATCTTTACATATTCTTCTGGATACACAGCTCTTACTATCTCTGTGGTTGGGATTTCTCTTAGAGGTTCTTTTTTAAACTTGTTTAAAATCCTTTGCTCTATAAAATGCATTTTCCCCCAGCACCGTTCAAGCTTGTTTTAGACGACAGGGAAGGCGTTTGGATATATAAATTTTGTTGTTTCAGACCTGTTTCAGCATTGCTTTTTTGTTTTTTTATTAAAACCTTGTTTGCTTCAGAAAAACAGTTATTTCTTATAAAATAATCAGCAGTTTATTCATAAACATTGCAAAAAACCTGTTTTGTTTCAGAGAATTTCTGAACCATTCAGTTTTTATTCTTAAAAAAGGTTTATATCAAGACACAAGTTACTCATATGAAAAAAAATAATTAGGGGGGTGTTCAATGTTAAAAAAATCCGATATATTGTTATTAACCTTTCTAAGGCAGGACTCAAGGCAGACCCTGACCAGGATAAGCAAGAAAACAAGGATTCCAATAAGCACTCTGTATGACAAGCTAAAACAGCACGAGAAAAGCCTTATCTTAAAACACACAACACTCATAGACTTCAGCAAGCTAGGCTATAACTCCAGAGCCAAGATAATGCTCTCAACACCAAGAGAAGAAAGGAGCAAACTAAGAAGCTTTTTAAGAGAACACTCAAGCATTAATAGCTTGTTTAAGATAAACAATGGCTATGATTTCTTAGCAGAAGGAGTGTTTGAGAATGTCAAAGAACTAGAAGACTTTATGGAAATGCTAGAAGAAAAGTTTAGTCTACAGGAAAAAAAAGTGTTCTATGTAATAGAAGATGTTAAAAGAGAAAGCTTTTTAGCAAGACCAGAGTTATTGCCGCAAATGGTGGGTTAAGAACAGAAGAAAAGGTATGACTGAAAATAAGAATAATCTCATTTCTCAATAAGCGTTGTAATAACAGGCTTATCCCTCACAATAACTGTGTGCTCTGCCTGGCTTACAAGGCCATGAGCTTTATCTGGCAGAGGAGGATACTCTTTTAGGATTCCAGTGTTTTTTAACTCTCTTAAAGCAAAGCTTGTTTTTCCTTGCCCATGCTTCTTAACAATCTATCTCAGAGCAAAAGGCAGCTCATTATACTTTTCCAAGTCTTTGAGCACTTCTCTTGTCATAGGACTCCTAACAGGCTTTTTGCCTTTTATAGAGAATATGGTTGGGTTGCTGCTCTCATAAATAACTCCTGCTCCTGTGCTTGCAAAAGGCTCAATAGCAATAACTTGGTCTTCTCTTAATGTTTCATTACTTCCAGTGTCAAAGTTAGGGACACTTGGCTTGTCATGAATAACAAATCTGTCCAAGCCATGGCCTGAGAGGTTTCTTATAGGAGCAAATCCTCTTTTAGTGATTTCTTTATGTATTTCTTTGCCTATTTCACTCAAGGTTATGCCAGGTTTTATTATCTTAAGAGCAGAATTCAATGCTTCCCTACTAGCCTCTGCTAATAAGTTTAATTTCTCATCATTGCTAAGAACAACAGTTAAGGCTGTGTCTCCTACAAAACCATCTATATGAACACCAATATCAAGCTTAACAACATCTCCTTCT
>DAOWFR010000025.1 GCA_030637925.1 Methanobacteriota archaeon | reverse complement strand
TTGAGAAAACCAAGATTTTTGGAATAGAAAAGGTTGAGGGAAAAGAAACAACCAGGAAGAATCTTAATGCCATGACTGCTTTTGTAGTGGCTTTTTTTGTGGTAGCATCAACCAGATTAGTGGCTCTTATTAATCAAGTCCTGGCCAGCACAGTACTGCTTCTATTATTATCTATTTGCTTCTTATTATTAGTAGGCAGCTTTCACACAGGCAAAAAGGAGTTTGCTCTTAAAGGCGGCTGGAAAAATCTTTTCATGTGGATTATGTTTATTGGAATAGTCCTTGTATTCCTGAATGCCCTTGGCTGGTTACAAGTTATTTATAGCTATCTATTCTTTCAGTTTAGCTCGGTTGTTGTATCCTCAATAATACTTGTAATAGTCATTGTAGTAGCCATAGTTTATATTACAGGAGGATTTGAGAAAAAGAAAAAAGGTGAAGAAAAGGAGGAATAACCCAATAAAAGTTAAGATTTATGGAAAATTATAAAAAGGCTTTATGCCAATATTAGGTTAACAAAGGAATATTAACTTAGCGAAAGGAGGTTTGATGAAAAATGATGTTGCAAAACTTTATAGCGGCCCTTGATGCCTGGGGTGTAACAGATGTTTTGTTACCTTTTGTTCTTGTATTTGTAATAGTCTATGCCACCCTGCATAAAACCAAGATACTTGGCGAGGGCAAGAAGAACTTTAATGTTATTGTTGCTCTTGTGATGGGCTTAGCAGTTGTAATACCTCATATTGTTGGAAGATACCCATTCAACTTTGACCCTGTTGATGTTATTAACCGAGCCCTGCCACAAGTCTCAATAATACTAGTGGCGATTATCATGCTGCTCCTGATTATAGGTGTTTTTGGCAATGAGATAGACATAGGAGGAACAGCATTGTCAGGGTGGATAGTGATACTTGCCATAATAGCTGTTGTGCTTATCTTTGGTGCAGCCCTTGGCTGGTTTATCCTGCCTATCTGGCTAGGATTCTTACTGAACCCAGAACTCCAAGCATTAATAATAATGATCTTGATCTTTGGGATAATAATATGGTTTATAACCAAGGAGCCAAAAGAGGAGAAAGAAGAGAAGGAGCATGGCAAGTTCCTAAAGAACTACTTTGGCAGTATTATACGACCAAAAAAATAATAATTTTTAGTTTTTTTAATACTTTTTTATAAGATGGCAACCTTCCTTGATGTAGGATTATTAGAACACTTTGGAGTTATATTTGTAATATTACTGATTTTTCTAATACTTTTTGGGTTATTAGAGTATATTAAAGCATTTGGTGAGGCCAAAAAGGGTTTACACGCCATAATAGCCCTGGTTGTTGCTCTTCTTTTCCTGGTATCTAAGATTGCTACTAACATGGTAAAGATGATGGTGCCTTGGTTCATGGTATTAGCGATTTTCCTCTTCTTCACCATGTTCCTAATAAGGATGTTTGGTGTAAAAGAGAAACACATGCTTGAATTAATAAAAGACCCCAATGTTCACCCTTGGATTATTATTTTTGTAGTCTTAATACTCTTCCTCTCTCTTGGCAATGCTTTTGGCCAGAGCCTGCTTGAGAGAGGCGAAGCAGCCAAGATTCCAACAAATTACTCAGCTCAGGAACCAGGAACAGGGTTAGAACCAGCAGAACAGGGTATTACAAGCACAACCACAACAAGCTTTACAACAAATCTTCTTAATACCTTAAGACACCCAAAGGTTCTGGGCATGTTATTTGTTTTTCTAGTAGCAGTGTTCGCCTTAATATTCCTGACCAAACCAACAAAGTAGAATAAAGATATACTTTAGTAAGGAGAACATACTTTAACAATCAAGCTTTTTTCTTCACAGCCTGAGTAATCCTGCTCAGCTCATTAACATTTTCTGTGAAAACAGGCAGAACCTTTGAGAAAACCTTTTCCATGGCCTTGATATCTGCTCCAACTGCCAGGATGTTCTTATCATACTCACCTATTTTTCCAATAATAGCTTGGTGGAGCTTGTCAAACTCCTCTTGCAGACTTTCAAAGCGCTGCTCAAGCTTAGTAATCTTCATATCAACAGCATTCTTCCACTCAAGAATTTTGTTAATATCCTTGACAAGAGCCTCCCACTTCTCTTCTATAATACTTTCAACTAATTCCTCAATCTCTTCATTAGTACCTCCCATTCCAATCCCTGCATCACCATAATCCTCTGCTGGTTCTTGACCCATACCAACACTTCCTCCTGGTGACAAAGGAGGGTCTACAGGAGCACCAGCTCCGGATACAAGGTTTGCCTGGTTCAAGGCATCAAATATCTGGGTTGAGGAATAGCCATTCCTCTGCAGAGCCTGCACTATCTGGTTATTATCAAAACCCTTTGCTCTCATAGCCTTTACCTGGTCAACAGGCAAATCAGTTGGTTTATTGAATAAAGGCAAAATAACACCTCTTTTAAATTATCATTATACAAAACCGATATATAAATGTTATGTTGAACTCCTTAATCTTTATGCTTTTTTCTTCTCCTCTAATAATCTATTAAGCTCATTCCTTGTCACAAAGTTCATTGGCTGCCACATATCCAAGTAGCGCTCCATTACCTTGAACTCGTTCTTGTTCACAAGATTGTTTATTTCACCGCTTATAATCCTAAGCTTATCCTTTATATCATTCATCTCACGCTTAAGCTCAACCAGGTCTTCTGAAAGCATCTTAATATCTTCTGTGACTTCTTTCTCTAACTCTATTATGTTCTGTTCACTGACCTGGCTCTTATTCCTTAGAGTAGCGTATCTTTCTTCTAGAATCCTAAGGCTTGCAGCAGTGTTATTAACATTCTTTGAAATCCTGCCAAACAGTTCTGAGTCAGCAGACTGTTTTCTGATATGCTCCTCAGCAGGACTCACCTCTTTTGGATACAAGCTAGGCTCAACCATAACTATTTTTAGTTTTGTTGTTATAGTATTTAATGTTTTTGGATTTATGAATATTTATCCTCATAAAAAAAAGTACTAGAGCTACAACGATTAAGAACAAGATTATTACATAAATGAATATGCCCTGAACACCTACAATATCAGCAACAATACCAAAAATAACCACAAGAAGTGCCTTTAACAATGAATTGGATAAGCTTGAAACTGATAAAATAGTTGTTCGGTTATTAGACTTAATATTTTTGTTTATTTCATCTTCAAAAACTATTCTATTAAATCCTTCTCCAAGTTTGATTAATAATACTGATAATATGATTATCAAGCCCACACCATAAGAAAACCCAACAAAGCTAATTAAGATTATTCCTGCTCCAATAAATAACAAATAATCAAGTTTAAAGTATTTCTCAATTTTATGCGTAACTATGCCTCCTAAACCTGTTATTCCTCTCATTAAAGCATAGATAATACCAAAGTAGATTATTTCTAAGCCAGATATTCTAAGTAAAGGTTGGATAAATTCTGAACTCATATACACAAAGCCAGCTGCAATCATGCTTAATATTAATACTAACAAAAGCTTTTTGCTTACGTATATTTCTTTTAATGATTCAAAGAATCTTTTGTAGTATGATGAAAAAGATTTTTTATGAATCCTTTGAATAGGTGGTTCAATAAAAAACAAAGCTGTTATTAAGGAGATAATGAAAAATAAGATTCCTATCAAAAAAGGCAACTTTGAATTATAATTGTATATAACAGGAATCATTAATAATACCCCTGCATTAATGATGTGAGAATACAGTAATACTCTTCCATTATACTTTTTGAACTCAGATGCTTTGTTTAATTCAGTTAAAGAATCATATAAAAGGGCGTTTCGTGTGCCTGTTATAAATCCACCCGCAATTCCATACATTACGCTTGCAATAAGAAAATATACAAAAGAATTGCCTATAAAATAAAAGAACATAGTAAGAGTTGCAAATACTGAATGAAGCATTAATGAAAGTTTTTTACCATGAGTATCTGCAAAAATACCTCCTGGAATTTCTAAACTTATCTGGGTAATAGCCATAACTGCTGCTAATATACCGATTTGGGTAAAATTAAGATTATTTAAAAGAAAATAGAGAATAATTATAGGCATTGAAACTCTTTTGATTAATGTGCTATAGATGTAAAGTAGAGGAATGTTTCTATAATATTTGAGATTCATAATGAAACGTGTTGTTGTATTGTATATAAATTTAACCGTAACTTATGAGCAAAACATTTATATACACTTATTTGCATATTTCATTCTAGTTAGGTTTAGCTATATATTAACTATAAAAAAGAGGGTGGAACTTGGCACTTTTTGACAGAACTAAAGGAGGTCTTTCTCATGAGATAGTTAGGGAGGGAGAAGACACTATTCTGAAGATTGATTGCGAAAAATTAATTACTGTTCCTTCTGTAGAGGATAATCCTGGTCT
>DAOWFR010000027.1 GCA_030637925.1 Methanobacteriota archaeon | reverse complement strand
TGCCTTTTTTAGAGTAATGGAACTCATCCACTTTTACAAGATTAGCTTTGTATAAATTCTGAAGATTATAATGAACAGTTGATAAAGGAAGCTTTAATTCTTTTGCAATCACTGTTTCAGTAGCATCTTTTTTACTAAGAAAATCAAGTATCTTTCTGCAAGTCTTATTACTAATAACCTTTGCTAATTCCTTTGACTCTGATTCTTCAAGTGATACAAGCAAAAAAGGGTCTTGTGGCATGATAAGAATATGAAAGTTTCTAGAGTATTTAAAGGTTTAGAAAGGTGCGAATTGAGTTGAAGTTATACTCTTAAGACACAAACTTTTTATAATCTAAGGAGTTTCTCCTCTGGATGGATATGTATGTTTTATTAGCAGTTTTAGCAATGTTTCTTTATGGAATAACAGCTATAATCTATAAACTTGCAAGCAAAAGCATTGACCCGGTTTCCCTTACCTTGTTCACATCTATTTTAATGACCATTACCATCTTTGTTTTCTGGCTGTTTACAAAGCAAAAACACATCACTCTCAAAGGATTTGAGTATGCTGGAATTGCAGGCATTATTGCAGGATTTGCATTTATTGCGTATATCTCTTCTATTCTGCTAGGCAAGGTGAGCATTGTTTCTACACTAAGAGGATTAAGCTTTTTAGTGACAGCAATCATTGCAATATTATTTTTAGCAGAAAAAATCAGTGTGATAAAAGCATTAGGTATTGGCTTTGCTGCTATTGCTATTCTTCTCTTAACTTTATAAAAGAACAAGTTTTAGTTTATCCCCAACTGCTTTTCTTTCTCAGCTATCTTCAGGGTTGTTTTTATTACTGTATCTGGGTTTAAGCTTATGCTGTGTATGCCTGCTTCTACTAGGAATTGTGCAAAGTCTTCAAAATCGCTTGGTGCTTGGCCACATATTCCTATGTATTTTCCTTTCTTATTAGCTACATCTATCACTTGCCTTATTAGTTTCTTTACTGCTTCATTCCTTTCATCATAAATCTCTTGCACTAGTTCTGAATCCCTGTCCAAGCCAAGGGTTAATTGTGTTAAGTCATTGCTTCCTATTGAGAAGCCATCAAATATTTCTAAGAATTCTTCTGCTAGCATAACATTGCTGGGTATTTCACACATTGCATAAATCTCTAAATCATTCTCTCCTTGTACTAAGCCGTTCTCTTTCATTACTTGTATTACTTTTCTTGCTTCATCAAGGGTTCTGCAAAAAGGTATCATTACCTTAATATTTGTTAGTCCAAACTCATTTCTTGCTTTTAATAATGCTTTGCACTCAAGAGCAAAGGCTTGTTTGTATTTCTCGCTATAATATCTTGATGCTCCTCTCCACCCAAGCATAGGATTGTCTTCTTTTGGCTCAAACAAATGACCACCTATCAGATTAGCATACTCATTGCTCTTAAAATCACTTGTCCTAACAATAACTGGTTTTGGATAAAAAGCTGCTGCTATTCTGCCTATTCCTCTTGCCAGCTTGTTAATAAAGAATTCTTCTTTGTTAGCATAACCTTTAGTAAGGGAATTAATCTTTGCTTTTAGTTTTTCATCTTTAAGCTCATTAAACTTTATTAATGCTAATGGGTGTATCTTAATCTCAGAGTTTATAATAAACTCTTCTCTTGCCAACCCTACTCCTTGATTTGGTATAAAGCTTTCTTCAAATGCCTGGGTTGGATTAGCAACATTCATCATTATCTTGGTCTTTGTTTTAGGCATTGAGCCAAGGTCATGCTCTTCTATCTCATATTTTAATAATCCTTGGTAAATAAGGCCTTGTGCTCCTTGGCTGCAATCAGCAGTTACTTCTTGCTTATCATGCAATAATTTTGTTGCATGCTCT
The DNA here is from genome assembly GCA_030637925.1 of Methanobacteriota archaeon. Taxonomy (GTDB): domain Archaea; phylum Nanobdellota; class Nanobdellia; order Woesearchaeales; family SM23-78; genus SM23-78. The sequence continues at coordinate 4,992 of DAOWFR010000027.1, read as the reverse complement.
GTTCCTACAATACAAGGTATGCCTAGTTCTCTTGAAACAATAGCTGCATGGCAAGTTCTTCCACCTCTATTAGTTATTATTGCACTGGCTATCTTCATTATAGGTTCCCAGTCAGGGTCTGTCATATCAGTTACAAGGACTTCTTTTTCTCTGAACTGATTAATGTTACGAGTCTCTTCTATAGCCCTTACCTTGCCGCTTCCTATCTTACTGCCAACAGACTCTCCTTTGAGTAACACATTGCCTTGCTCCTTAAGAACATATTGAACCAGCTTTGTCTTATCCTTAAGAGCATGCACTGTTTCAGGTCTTGCCTGTACTATGAATAACTGCTTTGTAATGCCATCCTTTGCCCATTCCAAGTCCATTGGCTTATGATGACCTGCTTTTTGAGAATAATGCTCTTCTACAACACAAGCCCATTTTGCAAGGATTAAGATTTCTTCATTACTAATAACAAATTTTCTTCTGTCTTCAGGAGTTACTTGTATGTTTCTTGTGTTCTTACTACCATGAGTATCATAAATCATTTTTATTTCTTTAGAACCAAGTCGTTTGCTAATGATTGGTCTAAAGCCCTTCTTAAGAGTAGGCTTGAATACTATGAATTCATCAGGATTAACAACTCCTTGCACAATGCTCTCTCCTAATCCATAAGAAGCATTAATAAGAACAACATCTTTAAAACCTGATTCTGTGTCAATACTGAACATAACTCCTGAGCAGGCTTTGTCAGAGCGAACCATTTTTTGTACTCCAATACTTAATCCTATCTTAAAATGGTCAAAGCCCTTATCTTCTCTGTAACTAATAGCTCTGTTAGTGAAAAGACTTGCAAAGCACTTTTTACAAGCATCTAATAACTGGTGTTCTCCTTTTATGTTTAAATAAGTCTCTTGCTGTCCTGCAAAGCTAGCATCAGGCAAGTCTTCTGCTGTTGCACTACTTCGCACTGCCACATCAATATCACTTTTCTCAGGATTATAATTTCCACACAGATTTCTGTAAGCCTTAAATATTTCTTTTTCCAAATCCTCTGGTATGTTAGCTTTTCTTATCAAGTCTCTAACTTTATAACCTGTCTCTTGTAATTTAGGGATATTCCTTGTGTTAAGACCTGTGAATAACTTCTTAATCTTATCCATAATACCTGCTTTTTCTAATAAATAAAAGTAAGCCTTGGCTGTTATTGCAAAGCCATTAGGAACATTAACTCCTTTGTTAGTAAGATTAGTATACATCTCTCCAAGAGAAGCATTTTTACCTCCAACAAAAGGAGTATCCTCAATACCTACCTGGTCAAACCACAGAATAAAAGCATTCTCTTTATCCAAGCAAAGTTCACCTCTTTTTTAGTGCTATGTTCTAACTAAAATAAAAGTATTAAAGAGGGTATATAAATGTTTTGTTGGAAAAAACCCAGAACCATCTTCCAAAAAACATATAAACACTTCTTTCTTTTATTTTCTTTAATAAAAAAAGAGTGAGTGAAGTTTATGTCTAAAGAGATTTTTGAGATAAGGTTTCATGGTAGAGGAGGTCAAGGAGCAAAAACAGCTGCTGCTCTGCTAGCAGAGGCTGCTATTGAGCAAGGAAAATATGTGCAGAGCTTTCCTGAGTATGGTGCTGAAAGACAAGGAGCTCCTGTAAAGGCTTTTACAAGGATTAGTGAAAAGCCTATTTATCTTCATTCTGGTGTTACCAATCCTAATGTTGTGGTTGTTGTTGACCAAACTTTGCTTAAGAGTATTCCTGTTACAGAAGGATTAGATGAAACTGGTCTTTTAATTGTTAATACCAATGATACTGCTGAATCTGTTAAGAATATGGTTGGGTTTAATGGAAAAATCATTATTATTGATGCTACAAAGATTGCTCTTGAAGAGCTTGGAAGAGCTATTACTAATACTGCAATGCTTGGAGCTGTTGAAAAAGCAACTAATATTGTTGATTTTGAAGCTTTAAAGAGTCATATGTTAAAGCACTTTGAGTATCATCTTGGAAAAGACCTTGCTGAGAAGAATGTTAATGCTTTTGAAAGAGCATATAATGAGGTTAAGGTATGACAGAGCAGCTAAAAGAAGGAAATGGTGGGCACACTCATCAGAAAGAGCACAAGCAGAAGTTAAAGAACTGGAAAGAAATACCTATAGGAGGAAAAATCTTAGAAGCTGGTAATAGCAAAGAGTATAAAACAGGTGACTGGAGAACTTTTAGGCCAATACATATTCCTGAGAAATGCACTAACTGCATGATTTGCTGGATGATATGCCCTGATTCTTGTGTTAATGTTGGAGGAGTAGATGACCCTAATAAAGGAAAGAAGGGTGTTAGTGATAAACCTAATCTAGGCAATTTTGGAGGCTTTGACTTAGATTATTGCAAAGGCTGTGGTATATGTGCAGAAGAATGTCCTTTTAAAGCTATTGAGATGAAGGAGGAAAAGGAGTTTAAAGATTAAAATGACTCAAAAAACTAGAAGAGCAATGACAGGAGCTGAATGCACTGCTGAAGCCATGAAGCAGATTAATCCTGATGTTGTTGCTGCTTATCCTATTACTCCTCAGACTAATATTATGCACTCTTTTTCCCAGTTTGTTGCTGATGGAATTGTTGATACTGACTTAGTAACTGTTGAGTCTGAGCATAGTGCTATGAGTGCTTGTGTTGGTGCTAGTGCTAGTGGTGCAAGAGCAATGACTGCTACAAGTGCTAATGGCTTAGCATTAATGTGGGAGATTGTTTATATTGCTGCCAGTACCAGGCTTCCTATTGTTATGAATGTTGTTAATAGAGCTCTTAGTGCACCGATTAATATTCATTGCGACCACTCTGATAGCATGGGTTGTAGAGATACTGGTTGGATACAAATATATTCTGAGAATGGAGAAGAAGCTTATGAAAATACTATTATGGGTGTTAGGATTGGTGAGCATAAAGATGTTTTATTACCAGTGATGGTGTGTCAGGATGGATTTATCACTAGCCATAGTGTTGAAACAGTTGAGCTCCTTAATGATGAGATTGTTAAGAGTTTTGTTGGTGAACATACTGGTCATTATCCTTTATTAGATGTTGATAAGCCTGTAACTTATGGTCCTCTTGATTTATTTGATTATTATTTTGAGCATAAAAGACAACAAGTATTAGCAATGGAGAATGCTAAAAGAGTTATTAGAGAAATATTTGATGAGTTTGGTCAGATAACTGGTAAACATTATGATTTTTTTGAAGGTTATAAACTTGAAGATGCTGAGAAAGTTATTGTTTGTGCTAATAGCAGTGCAGGAACTATTAGAGTGGTTGTTGATGAGCTAAGAGAAAAAGGAGAAAAAGTTGGTTTGTTAAAAATGCGTGTTTTCAGGCCTTGGCTTAATGACATGATTGTTGAAAAACTTGGCAAAATAAAAGCTGTTGCTGTTCTTGACAGAAGTGATAGTTTTGGAGCTTTTGGAGGCCCATTATTCAGTGAGATTAGAAGCTCATTTCATGAAGTAAAAGAAAAACCAAATATTATTGATTATATTTATGGTCTTGGAGGAAGAGAACTAGATATTATTCAGATAAAAAAAGTGTTTAATGAATTAGAACAAGTAAAGAATGGTAATGTTGGAGATAGAGTAAGATACTTAGGAGTAAGAGAATAAAATGGCTAATATTCGAGAATTAGCATTAACCAATGAAAGATTAGCACCTGGACATAGATTATGCCCTGGTTGTGGATTATCCATTATTGCAAGAGCTGTTATGAGAGGAACCAAAGACCCCATTGTTGTTGCCACTGCTACTGGCTGCTTAGAGGTTAGTACAACTATTTATCCTTACACTGCCTGGAATGTTCCCTGGATACACAATGCTTTTGAAAATGCTGCTGCAACTATTAGTGGAGCAGAAGCAGCTTATAAAGTTCTTAAGAAAAAAGGTAAGATTAACAAAGAAATAAAGTTCTTAGCTTTTGGAGGAGATGGAGGAACCTATGATATAGGCTTGCAATCATTATCAGGAGCTCTTGAAAGAGGACATAACTTTGTTTATGTATGTCTTGATAATGAAGGTTATATGAATACTGGAATACAAAGGAGTAGTAGTACTCCTTATGGTGCATGGACCAATACATCTCAGGTTGGTAAGATACATAAAGGTAAAGAACAGTTTAAAAAAGACTTAACAGCAGTTGTTGCTGCTCATCACATTCCTTATGTTGCTCAGGCAAGCTCTCATAACTACATGGATTTAGTAAGGAAAGCAGAAAAAGCTTTTGCTGTTAAAGGACCTGCTTTTATCAATGTATTAAGTCCTTGTGTTCCTGGATGGAAGTATCCAATGCAATTAACTCAAAAACTTGCTAAAATGGCTGTTGATACTTGTTTCTGGCCATTATTTGAAGTAGAGAATGATAAATGGATTCTTAACTATGACCCTGGAGATAATAAAAAGCCAATCATTGAATGGCTTAAGATGCAAAAAAGATTCAGACACCTAATGAAACCAGAGAATACCCACATAGTAGAACAATTACAAAAGAATGTTGACTTCAGATGGGAGAACCTGAAGAAGTTGTGTGGGAAGGGTTGAGGGGGAAGGTGTTTAAACCACCCCTTACTTCGTTATTGTAAGTAAGAATTAATCAATGAGCGGTGTGTGCTTCAAACAGGAATGTTTTTTGAACATTTATCCAATTCTACATTTATTTATCCTATAACTAAGTTAAATATATAAAAATATATAAAAACAAAAACATTCCTTCTCTATATCGTGTGCTTAAATGAAACAAAAAAATGAGTAGCCCAATTTTGTTAGAAAGACCAGGTCACAAGGAAATAATTTCAAAACTAAAATTTGTTCCGCTCGATATTGTTAGAAGTTTAACTTTAAGATTATACAGAGGTTATGCACACGATTTAGTCCCGCTCATAGAAGAAAAATTCGGTGTTAAACCAAGAGACCCTCTACAATTCATCAAAAGAGCCGGTCTTGAAGAACTTCTTATAT
>DAOWFR010000093.1 GCA_030637925.1 Methanobacteriota archaeon | reverse complement strand
TATTTTAACTTTTAACTCCATCCCTATTTCTTCTGCTGCTTTCTTTGCACAAATAATATCTTCAGGTTCTTTTGAAACTCCTTCTTGAAATCCAATAGTGTAACAAGTAAACTCTTTTCCTGAGTTTTTTGCAATTAATGCTATTAAAGAACTATCAACACCACCAGAAAATAATATGCCAAATTTTTCATCAGGAAATCTTTGCTCTACTGCTTTGATAATAGCTTGTTTAAGCATTTCTTTTGCTTTAGACCTATCACTCAAATCTTCTTTTATAGAGTTCTTAATACCTAAAATCTTTTTTTGCCATTCTTCCTTACTAATAAGCTCGTTATCCTTAATATAAAACTCTTGTTTCATTATAAACAAGGGATTAGAACAGGCTTTATTAAGATTTTGGACAGAAACTTTTAAAAACAAACAAGAAAACCCTTTAAGTATCATAATAACATAAAAGGTGATATTAATGACTAAGAAAAAAGAAGAAGCTAAGGATGTTAAAGAAGAAGTTAAAGGTGCAAGCAAAGAAGAACAGGTAGGCTTTCATAAAGGCTCATTAAGCACCCTGGCAAAGGAGAGGCAGGAGCTTGCTAGAATACTCCAGATTGTAGAACAACTAATGCAACTTCACATTACAGCTCTAAAAGAGCTTGGAGTTGACCTTGAGAAAGAAGCAAAAGGAATTGTAGAGCAAAGCGGACAAGTAAAAAAACCTGACAAACCAATAGATGAGATGCTTTGAGATTATTTATTAAGAATTTTTATCCTTCTATTCTTTGTCACAAGATTCTGAACAGTATTCTTTTTTATCCTTGCGCAGCCCAAGAAATCATTATTATATTTAACAATAAAAAAACCTTGTTTATTAAATCTGTCTAGTGTAAAGTCCTCTCCTTTAACCCAGTGCTCAAGGTGCTCTTCATCAATAATAAGAATGTTCTTTTTAGCATTTAAACCTATTAACTGGCTTCCCTCAATACTTAATCTTATTCCTTCTGGTGCTAGCCTTCCAATGTACAAGCCTGCTTTGTCAATTCTTAGTTGTCTTTCCTCTCCTCTTTCAATAACTTCTGAACTACCTGTTAAGAGAAATAATTTTTGTTTTGAACTAAGAAACAAGACTCCTTCTAGTTTTCCAGTAAAACCATAAGTATCTTTTAAACTATCAATTATTTTTCTTTTTTCTCTTGTATTAAGAATCTTTAACTTCTGCATTTTTTATTAAACGCCCCACACAACATTATCTTTTCTCATAATCTCTGCTATCTCTTTCATTACCTGTATTTCAGAGTCTGTTAAGTACTTCTTTAATTTCTTGAGCTTTTTAAAATCCTGTTCTGGTATTGCACTGTAAAGAACATCTCTTTCATTGATTTGCCTGCCACACATAACTCCTAGAAGGCTTACTGCTACTTGTTTGCCCTGCTCTGCCCTGTTAATGTTTTCCTTCTCTGATTGTATTGACTTAACCTCTGTTAAAGCCTTGCCAGTCTTCATAAGCGGATTTCCTGTTTTTAATACTCCTGCAATTACATGTACTCCTACAATAGCAGGGTTATTTTGTCTGAATATACAATTCTGAAGAATCTCAAGCTTGCAAGGCCTGACAAGCTCTTCTAGTTGTTCTGCTTCAAGAGCTTTTTTCTTTTCCTCAACCCAGAGCAGATAGTCATCAAGTAATTTATAGATTATGTCCCCTGTTATTATCTTAACCCTTTTTGAAATTTCCACATTCTTACCAAGCTCAACATTAAAACCTATTATAACACTTAAAAGAGGGTCTTGCTCATAATTACTCTCAGCATCTGCCATATCCTTTTTAGTTATTGCTCCAAGGCTTGCTTTTCTTATGCTTATATTCTTTTCTCCAAATAGTTTAATAACAGCTTCTAAACTTCCAAGGCTATCAGCTTTTATTATAATGCCTTGTTTTTCTGTGTCCAATAATACTTCTTGTACTTCTTCTTGTACTTTCTTTTTTGCTTTTTCAATTCTCTGCTCATCATCACTACAGTTCATTAAGGGCATGCCTGCAACTGCTTGTTCAAGGCCTGGTGCACTAATTCTCACACCTACTGCTGCCACTACTTTTTTAATGCTCACAAAGCTTGACTTCTTATCTCTCATCTCATGCAAAGGAGCTGGCTGGAACAAGGCTCTTACTTTTGTAACAATAGGCTCTAATACTCCGCCAATAATAATAGTATCATTAACCTTTAATGTACCGTCATATACAATAACATCAATTGTTTTGCCAAGACCCTCTGTCTCTTTTACCTCAAGAATTGTGCCTTTTGCAGCTCCGCTAACATTAATTTTAAGACTTTGCTCTAAGTATTTCTGGGCAAGCCCTGTTAATACCATTAATAATTCTGCTAATCCAACCTTTATCTTTGCACTGCAAGGAATAATAGCTATTTGCTTGGTATAATCTTCTACTCTGTCAAAACGTTCAGCATTAATCTTAAATCTGTCATATATCTGCCCTATTATCTTGTAAAGCCTCTCATCAATTATTTGCCTTGTACTCTCATGCTGTTGTTTTAAATCGTCTAATAAGCAAGAATTCTTGTTAGTATAACCAGATACCAAGTCTAATTTATTAGCAGCTATTATAAAAGGAGTTCTGCTATTCTTAAGAATATCCACTGCTTCTATTGTTTGTGGTTTAAAGCCTTCATTAATATCAACTACAAGCACTGCAATATCAGCTAAGGCTCCTCCTCTTTTTCTTAGGCTTGTGAAAGCTGCATGCCCAGGAGTGTCAATAAATAATAAGCCCGGGATTGTAAACTTCATCTTTAACTGGTCAAGAAGAGAACCGCACTTCTTTTGAATAACCTCAAGTGGTATAATGCTTGCTCCTATTGCTTGGGTAATAGCACCTGCTTCTTTAGAAACAATATTCGTCTCTCTAATTGAGTCTAGTATAGAGCTTTTTCCATGGTCCACGTGCCCAAGTACAGATACAATTGGGCTTCTGGTACTTTTCTCTTTATTCATAACAAATGAGTATAATGTTTCGTTTTAAAAAGTTTTATATATCTGGTTTAGTTAAAGAATAATAATAAATGAGAAGAAGTTTCATTGTCCTTACTAGTATAATCTTATTTTGCATAGTCTTCTTAATATCATCTTGTAAGCCAGTAGAAGAGCCTGTTGTTTATGAGTATGTGTGTGGTGATGGTGTATGCAGTGCTAATGAAATTGGTGTGTGTGATATTGACTGTGATTTAAACATAGAACAAGAACCTACTATCAAGACGTCAGCAGATGTTTTAGAGGAATTAAGGAGTAGAATCAGGAATTATTCTTCAGAAGAAAGACTTAATCAAACAAATCCTTATTTTGAGGAGGACAATAAGATTCTTGTAGAGTCATTCACTAGCTATCTGCCTTCAAAGGGTTTTAGAGTTGCTTCTCGTTACAATCTATTAGGCATTGGAGAGAATATTAGTGATGTGCTTGGTGTTCTGCACAAGTTTCATTTAAGAGAGATTCTTAGGAGCGGAAGATTAAGCAGTAATACAGAGGCTTTTGGACCAAGAGCAGCTTTCTATGAGCAGTTCCTAAGGCTAAGAACTGGAAGAGTTGTTTTTGGCTTTGATGAGGAAGGAGAGATTATAAGTACTTACTTATTATTTGAAGAAGAACAACCTGTTCTTGATTATCTGATGGAATTGCAAGGAGGTATTTTCAAGTTCTTTGAAGGAGAAACCATTCACTTTCTTGGTCATGACTATTTTATAGAAGAGGTTACTAATAATTCTATGAGGTTTGTTGGGTTAACAACGCCTGACACAATACTTTTCAGAAATAAGCATGGCGTATGGGTTAATGATAATATAATATCTAATAATGAGCTTAATGTAACTTTTACCCAGGATTATCTTAGAATAATCCTTATTGCACAGGATGATATTAGGATTCTGCCAGGAACAGGACTAAGAAAGTATCTTGCTAAGCCAGAGGCTTTGCTTACTAACAGGCTTGACCTTGTTTATGAAGGCTTAATAGATATTCCTGTCTTTGACATTATATTTGATAAACTCAGTGACAAGTACAAGCTTAGATTTATAACCAATAAGAACATGTCTTATAATATTCCTTTTGCTTATCTTAACCCTCTTAAGATGGGGAGTGAAAAATATAATCTGGTATTTGAGGAAGGAAATGATAAGTCTGATTATGTAATTGAAGAAAAAGACTATTTTGTTATTAATAATAACAGGGAGTATAATGGCTTAACCAACATATTAAGATTAATAAGTGTTAAAGAGGATGATAATATCATTGTGTTTGAAGACCCTGCTCTTGAAAAGTTTGTGGTTTATTTTGAAGGAACACCAGGAGTTAATGCTAGTGCTGACCTAATAATTGATAATGTTCTTCACAAAGTCTATATAGGAGAAAATGAAGCTATTAGTGTTGACCTTGATGGTAATGGAAGAATTAATAGTGACAAAGTGCCAATAGTTACTGCTGGTAATGGAATAATAAGAATAAACAGTGTTGATAGTGATGAGATTAACATATCATTGATAACTCCAAGAGAGATGAGAGAAAACATTAACTCTGACCTAGAAATAAATCTGGTTATTAATAATAATGGATTAACTGTTGATAAAAATGATGTTGAACTCATAGAAGAACCAGGTCTAGACTCATTAATAGGAATGACTGATTACGGAGCCTTGCTTATTCTAAGAAAAAACTTGGATAAAAGTGAGCAAAGAGGAGAAGACTTAATCATTAAGTATCCTCTTGTGCAGAGATTTGCAGATGTTGTTGTACAGGGTTATGAATAAGAATAAGATAATGAATAATTACCCAACAGCCCTTCTAACATCAATCACATCAACAGAACTAACACCTTCTATTTTTTCTATTTCTTTTTCTAATGGCTCTGTGCTTCCTTTTTCCTCATCCATTACAAAGATTATCTTTAATGCTTTTAATCCAAAAGCTATTGGTTCTATTTCTTTCTTTGTCTCTGTTTCTCCTGCAAAACCAGTTATTTTTTCTTCTGCTTGTTTTGTTATTTTATCTAAATCTGTTTCTGGGCTTTTAGGCATTATTTTTAAAGTAATGATTGCTTTTGCCATAAGAACACCTTTAGAACATTAATTAGGCCCTTCAAATTGACACACAGGACACTTATACTTAGTAACTATTTTCCTGCACTTAGAGCACCTTATAATTGTATATTTACCACAGTTTGGGCAGGGAAACTTCACAGTACCTATATCATTCACAACACTGGTGCTACAGGATGTGCACTTATCTCCAGTCGTGGTTGGCTCTGGTATTTTTTCTTCTTCTTTTGCTTCTGCTTTCTTCTTAGCCATGAACCCGAGAACTAGAAAGGTGTTTATAAATGTTTTGCGTGTTTGCAAAACATTCTCAATAATTACTTTTTTGTAATTATTGTTGGATATTACTGATTATGTTCCTATCTTATGCTCTTCTTTAGTCTTAAAGAATAACCAGTTATTAGGGCCTGCTTTTTCAAACTTCAGGATTGTATATCTGCCTTTTAGTTTCTTGCCATGAAGAAAAAAAACCATTTTCTTGTCTCTGCAGGCTTCCATCTCATATGTTCCATGATCCCAGAGCTCTACTTTGCCTGCACCATAATGTCCTTCTTCTATTACTCCTTCAAAATATGCATAATCTAGGTCATGGTCTTCTACTTGTATTGATAGTCTTTTGATGTTTGGCTCTGTAGGCGGCTCTTTGGGTATTGCCCAGCTCTTAAGAACACCATCTATTTCTAAACGAAAATCATAGTGTAATTTTCTTGCCGCATGTTTCTGTACTACAAAGATTGGAGAACCAGATTTTTTATTTATTTTTTTCTTACTCATTTCTTCTTTTTTTCTTCAAAAAGATGTACTGTCCTGGTTGGGAAAGCCATGCTTATACCTGCTTTTTCAAATCTCTCTTTTACTGCCAGATTTATCTCATTCTTTGTTACAAGTATTTTAGACAAGTCTTTTATCCAGTAAATTATAAGTATGTTCAGGGCTGAATCACCAAACTTTGTGAAGCTCACAACACATTCATTATCTGTGCTCTTGTTCTTCTTAACAACGTCTTTTAGTATTTTCTGGGCTTCAAGCATTTTCTTTTGTGAAGTACCATACTCAACTCCAAGGTTAAGTTTTACTTTTCTTGCTTTTTCCCTTGAAACATTCTCTAACACTGTATGAGCTATTTTTGAGTTAGGTATTACCAACTGGGTTCCGTCAAGAGTCTTAATCCTAGTAGTTCTTAACCCTATCTCTGTAACCCAGCCATCATTATTCTCTACTTTTATTCTGTCACCTATCTTAAAAGGCTTATCTGTTAGAATGGCTATGCCTCCGAACAAGTTGCTTAGTAAGTCTTTGGCTGCCAGTGCAAATGCTAAACCACCAAGACCTATTCCTGTGAGAAGAGCAGACACGTCATAACCAAAGTTCTTGACAAGCATCACTATAACTATAACCCAGAGTATTATCTTGATTAGTTTGCGTATTATTGGAACAAGCTGGTCATCAAGCTCTGACTTGGTCTTCTCAGTCATTGGCTTGACATAGTAGAGAATGAATGAGTCAATAAGATTAATAACAACCCAGCTAATGTTAAGAGTTAATAACACTAAAAGTATACTAT
>DAOWFR010000037.1 GCA_030637925.1 Methanobacteriota archaeon | reverse complement strand
CTGCTATTATGAATAATAAGTCTTTATCCCATATTCTCCCGTGAAAACCATGAGGCCATCTCAAATTAAAGTTTAGCTCTGTTTTAGGCTTTTGCGTAGCATCCTTTATCTCCTGCGCATAAACACCTGAAGCTAGAACTAGAGCTGCTAACCCTGTAAGTGCTACTTTTTTCATATTAAGCCCTCATAGCACTCACCCTTTTTTTGGGTTCAGAAAATGCTTGTTTATTTATAAAGATTTGCAGGAATTCCTGTGCCTCTCTGTAGTTCTTCATTGGTTTGTATTACATAAACTTTTACTTCTGTATTTGTTGCTGACCTTTAAGTAACGTTTATATATCCTTTCATATTATCTTTATTATCATGTATCATAAACTCTTATTCATTTGTTCTGCTAATCTGCAGAGAAGCCCAACAGCAGAAGTTATCTTTAAGGATAAATATATTGCTAAATCAGCTGGTATTGATATTAATTCTCCGGTTCGTTTGTCAAGGGAATTATTAGTATGGGCTGATATAGTCTTTGTAATGGAGGACTGGCATTTAGATGAGATTAAGAAGAGATATCCTGATATACATAAGAGAATTATCTGTTTGAACATCCCAGATAGGTATTTTAAGATGGATAAGGAGTTAATTAGGTTATTAAGAGAAAAGGTTAAAGAATATTTGGATTAAGTTTTTTTCTTCATCTCTTTTTTCATTATCTTTTCTGCTTCTCTTTTATAGGTATTATATTCTTCTTCGTATTTTAAAAATTCTTTTTTTATTATTGGACTTAAACTATCTTGTTTGTCTTTTGGCACACTTACATCTGCATGGTGTATATGAGTACATGAAAAGGGAATCATTCCTATGACTTGTACTTCACATATGTGTTTTATTCCTTTTATTTCTCCTTTAAAAGAATAAGTTATGGTTTCGTCCTCTTCCTCTTCCTTTTCTATATTAGGCTTTGTAGTATACTGTCTTTCTATGATTTCCTTTAAGTCTTCTGTTTTATCATGTGTTGCTCCTATATGCATAGTTGTAATCTTGTATCCTTCTTTTATCTTAACAGGGTCTTCTCTGAAAGGAATGCACTCTGCTGGCGTCAGTTCTTGTTCTGGTTTGTGTGCATCTGGAAATTTCTCTTCAAAGTACTGCTTGACTGTTTCCCTTACTTTATCCCATAGTTGCTGGGTTTCTGGTTTTTCTTCTGTTAATTCTCTGTCTATTACTAGTGACCGAAATGCGAGCTGTATGGTTTTGGTGTACTCTCCTGTTGGTTGTATGATATCGAAAAGAACATCTGTTTTCCTATCAAGAGTTTTAATGTTCCCTTCCATGTCTATACTATTGACATGCTTCCACAGGCTTCCTTTGCCTTGATATATTATAGCTTTACTATAGTTCATATTGTAGCTTATGTGTGCAGGCAGTTTTTTTGCTATATAATCAAATAATTCTTCTGTTTCTTCTGAGCTTATTGCTTGAGGAAAGATTATTCTTGTTTTCTTTACTTTTTCTTCGAGCTGCATGCTTTCGAGTAATCAATAATCATTTATAAAACTTTCTTATCTATAAGTATCTTATAGTAGTAACATTAGAAAAATATTTAAATACAGTCCTCCTCCTTAGACGATTATTAGGTGATATATATGAAGAAAATTATGAGAAGCTTAACTGCTGAGATACCTACTGAGACCAGGGATATTTCAATGACTGTTATGAGCTTAGAACCTAATGATAGTTTAACCAGCAAGGCTGTGTTTATAACTCCTTATAAAAAGAATTGTTTGCTGAGTAACAGAGAAGATGTTGAAAGAATCAATGTTACTCATCTTGAAATGCTGCCTTCAGTACACTATGATAAAACAAAAAAATATTCATTAAGTTCATTTTGTCTGCGTATTGAGAAAAAAGATTTTAAAGTAGTTTCAAAAAATGATCTTAAGAAACAAGTTGACGGCTATCTTACTCTGTTAACAATTACTAAGAAGCCAGGAGCAGACCCTGCCTCTGTTGTAATGATTCATGATGCCCATTGTATGCCGGTTAGAGAAGTTGTGACCCAATCAGTTTCGCAATATGCACAAACTTTTATGGAAGAAAAGTTTTCTCCTGAGTTTGTGGAGAAAGCAGTTAAAGAAGGTGCTAAGATAAGGTATAACCCCTTCACCTTTAAGGGCTTGCGGAGAAGAATAAAAAACATAAAACAAGTTATTTATTGGCCACCGAGTGATCATCCCGGTCGAAAAGAGATAGTAGCTAATCCTAAAGCCTTTGGCCTTAAAAGACTCAATAACCTTGCCCTAGTTTATAGGAAGTAATTTTTAGACAAGAGCTTGGTGAGTGGGAGAAGTAAAAAATGCTTATTGAAATAATAGAAAAGGTTAATAAACTGGACGATGAACAGATTTTTGAGGAGTGGTTAAAGATTGACAAAGAAAAATTAAATGAAGTTGATGAATCAGCTCTTT
>DAOWFR010000015.1 GCA_030637925.1 Methanobacteriota archaeon | reverse complement strand
GTGGAAACTCTTTGAATATTTATGAGGGAAGAGAAGATGTTTTAGCTACAATCCATTATTCGTCTTATATTATAAATAAAGAGATTATCCTTGAAGAATTTCTAAAAAGATTTTTATTGAGCCCTCATTTTAGAGAACTTTTAAAAGAGAATTCTCCTAATGGAATCAAAGCTGAAATTAAACCAAAACATTTTTTACCAATAAGACTAAACTTGCCTGATTTAAATGTTCAAAAACAAATTGTAGATACACTTAAGAGCATAGAACAGGAAGTTAAACAAATTAAATTTTCATTTATTGATAATGAGGTTTTATTGACAAAACTCCGTCAATTAATCCTTTCTGAAGCAGTTCAAGGAAAACTTGTTCCACAAGATTCAAATGATGAACCGGCATCTATTCTTTTAGAAAAAATCAAGAAAGAAAAAGAGAAATTAATCAGAGAAAAGAAAATTAAGAAAGAGAAACCTTCACCCCCAATTTCTGAACATGAGATTCCTTATGAATTGCCTAAAGGTTGGGTGTGGGTTAGGTTAATTGATTTGATTGCACTTAATAAATATGCGATGAAAAGGGGGCCTTTTGGAGGTTCATTAACAAAAAGTATGTTTGTAAATGAAGGATATTTAGTATATGAGCAAAGACACGCAATCCATAACGATTTTAAACACGCTAGATATTATATTACTTCAGAAAAATATAAAAAAATGATTATGTTTAAAGTAGAACCTGGAGATTTAATAGTTAGTTGTTCTGGAGTTACTTTGGGTAGAATTTCAGAAGTTCCTGCAAATGCCAAGCCCGGAATAATTAACCAAGCCTTACTTAAAATACAATTAAATAAGTCATTGACATCTAACGATTTTTTTATCAAGTATTTCAATTCAAGTGTTTTTCAAGATAAAATTTTTGAAAAGGCTCAAGGAAGTGCAATCCCAAATATGATTGGGATGTCTGAACTAAAAAAAGTTCTGATTGGGCTTCCACCACTAAACGAACAAAAACGTATTGTTGAAAAAGTAGACCAATTAATGAAACTTTGCGATAAACTTGAAGAACAAGTAAAAGATAACCAAAAGAATTCAGAATTATTGATGGAATCTGTTTTAAGGGAGGCTTTTGAAGTTTAACTAAAACTTTTAATTCTGTTTCTACTTATAATAATATGATCTAAAACTTTAATCTTGATAATGTCTCCTGCTTTTTTTACCTTTTTAGCAACCTGTTTATCTTCTTCACTCGCCTCACAATCCCCACTCGGATGATTATGCACTAGAATAATCCCTGCTGCACTATTCCTTATCGCTTCTTTGAATATCTCTCTTGGATGTACCAAAGAACTATCAAGCGTCCCTATCGATATAATCTCATCTTTAATTATCTTATTCTTTGAATCTAGAAAAACAGCTATAAAATATTCTTTCTTATAATCTTTCATCTTTTCCATATAATAGTGTGCTATATCAGAAGAATTCTTTATCACTTTATCATTTATCTTTCCAGCATTTGCTCTCTTACTTATTTCAAAAGTAGCTATTATCTTACATGCTTTAGCCATTCCTATACCTCTTATCTTCATCAACTCATTTACACTCAAAGAATTTAACTTATCTAATCCATACTTAGATATTAACTTATTACTAACATCAATAACATTCTCTCCAAAAGAACCTTTTTGTAAAATAATTGCTAATAGTTCAGCATCTGATAATACACTAACTCCTTGTCTTGCTAGTCTTTCTCTAGGTCTGTTTTCTGAGGCTATGTCGTGGATGCGCATGAATTGATTGTTGATAATAATATTTTATATACCTCACGAACAGATGTCCAGTGGAGAATGAAAGAATTACGAATTAAAAGAGTTTCTTTCAGAAGGAGAGCCCAACAGCTATCTTGTGCGTTGCCATATGCTTTGGTTTTTACTGCACTTACTATGAATGTAGTTGCCAAGCTTCTTCATCTTGCTTGGCAGCCATAGATTTTACTAGCAGTCTTCCTGAAGTTCTCACATTTCCAATCTTCAATAAGTCCAACTTTTGGTTTGATTTTGAAAGTGTGGTCGCTTTCAGGTTGCATCCAGTATTCTTCTGATGAATAAGTCTTTCTCTCTTTTACTGTGTAGCACTCAGCTGTAACTTTAACCAGCACAGGTTGTTTTTCCAGATTCTTTACTTTTACGTCTGCTTCACAATCTGTTAGACAACCTTTACCCGAGTCATCAATAACTTTCATCTCTGTACTAGCAGTTATCGTTGTTAGTTGGTAATCCTTTACCGCTCCTCCTGTTGGGCTTTCTGTGCATCCTGTTAACACTACAAGCGCAACCAAAAACCCTATCAACAGTGTTACTTTTGTTTTCATGTTCTATTACCTCCTTACTTTTAGTCATAACTCAGACACAGACCAAAAACTTTTTATACTTGAATCCACAGAATTCCCTTATAGTGAATTGCTTGGTAAGGGGTGGATGTTGTTTCTGCTCCTTACTGAGTTTATGCTCATGATTCTTTTTATAGGTTATACAATTGAATTCAATTTATCCTCCGCTTTTTTTCAGTTCTTTGAGTTTATCACTTAATGATGAAAATTTATCTATGAACTCTTCAACTTTATCAACAGGAATAATGACGCTTCCTATTACTTGACTACCTTTTTTTAGTGCTAATCTCATGAAAGGCCTGTCAAAAGAACCGGGAAAGTTATCTAGCCAGAGATTCATGTCTTTACTGATTTCAATATGGTGCGGGTGTTTGTCTTTTATTGGTTTTCCGTTAGGAAAATAAATAACTGTGTTACCAAAGGTTTCTGTATGAACTAGGTTTTCTTTTTTCATTTGCTCCAAGTACCTTTTTGCTTTCTGCCAACCTAATTTGAGTTTTTGTCCTATCTCAGATTCTGAAAATCTTTTCGCATCAATTCCTTTTTGACACTTTGTAAAAAGAAATGTTCTTATCTCTTGTAATTTTT
>DAOWFR010000059.1 GCA_030637925.1 Methanobacteriota archaeon | reverse complement strand
TCATAGTATTTGGAATATGTTATATATTTCTTTTGAACAAATTTAATAAAGAAAAGAGGAAATGATTTGTAACAAAACTTTTCCTATAGTCTTCTTCTAAAAAGATTTAATAAAGATCAAAAGAATTTGTATGGGTGGTGATAATTCAAACAATTCTAAACTGTCCTTTATGATGTTCTTTAAGACAAAGCTTTCTGTTTTGTTCAGATAAGTCTTTGTATTGTTTTCTGTTATTCTTAATATACCTATTAAAACCTTCTAAGGATAACCATCTATCATCTGTGATATAAATTGGCTGAGGTATTTCTAATCCTTGCTCTTTAAGAAGGCGTGTATCTAGAAAATTAGGTGAGGGTCTAAAAAACTTAAACCATTCTCCTTTAGGCCCATTGAGTTTTATGAATTCTTCTTCATTACCAGGTCTAACTACAAACTCCCATCTGTTAAGGATTAGTTCATTCTTAAAATACTGAGTAACTGCTTTATCAAATCTTGCTTTATGCTCTGTTTCTGAATCATCTTCTCCATAAGTGTTAACACATACATGTATGTTATTTTTTCTTCCAGTCTCAATTATAAATTTCATGTTTATACCATACTGCATTTGTCCTATTGTTTTAAGCTCTTCAAAGCCACTGCTTTTTAGAAACCTTATTTGAGAATCAAACCATTCTGTGTCATAACAGTTATGGGATATTTTAAACAAATCAAGAAGGTTTTCGAGTGTTAGTTTCTTAATCGGAATATTTAGTGTAGGAGACATTTTACCTAACCTCACCTACACATCCCGCAACTCTTTAAGCCTTTTTTTCTTGCAGATGTAGGGTTAGTATAAGTTACAAGGTTTTTCTTACTCACTCTTTTTAATCCTAAACAGTTTTTATCATAATGATACTTGGTTCCTGTTTTTGAAGCATAAACTTTCATCTCTTTTTTCTTTGGCTTTGGTTTCTTTTTCTTTTTTGCTTCTTCTCTTTTCTTTTTCTTCCCTTCCTTGATTGCTTTCTCACTTATCATTCTTATCTTTTCACTAATGGTCTTGACTCCTGTGTCTATTTTTTCAAGGTCTTGCTTTACTTTTTCAAAGTCAATCTTGGGTGCTTCTTTAAGCTCTCTTATCTTAGGCTTTTCTTTTATTTTCTCTGCATACTCAAAGAATGTTGCTGATGGAACTTCTTTTTTCTTTTCTTTTACTGGCTCTTTTCTTTTTGGTTTTTCAGTATCAAAAATCTCTGCTTTGGGTTTTGTATCCAGCTCAAATGATTCTATTAGTTTCTGAAGCT
The DNA here is from genome assembly GCA_030637925.1 of Methanobacteriota archaeon. Taxonomy (GTDB): domain Archaea; phylum Nanobdellota; class Nanobdellia; order Woesearchaeales; family SM23-78; genus SM23-78. The sequence goes on along the minus strand of DAOWFR010000059.1, from coordinate 19,886 downwards.
CGTCTTTTTTTCTAAATGCTTCAAAATCCTCTTCTTCAATGGGTTTTTTCTCAGGTTTTTTAAGGGCAAGCTCTACCTTTTGCCTGAATAAAAATAGGATTAAGCCTATAAAGTAGGCTAAGAAGAGGAGTAACCCTAAAAACTCTGCAAATACTTTTTTACCAATTAACACTAGAACAAGTATGAATACTAAGCCTGCAATTGCTGACCCAAACGCATACCATTGCTCAAGACCTGTTTGTTCTTCTGTATAGAATAAGTATATGAAGATTACCTGGCTTAGGATGAATAACACAATAAAGATTCCTAATAAGATTAGCTCTCTGGTTATGAATATCAGAGATATGAGTATTGCACTGATTACAAACAAGAATATTGCTCTGTCTCTGAACATCTTAAACCCCCATTATAGAGGAAAAAACGTATAATATATAAAACTTTTCTTTTCATGACTACTTTAAAGTAGTCTAATAATGTATAGAGGTTATATTTATAAACCCCTCCCTCTTTCCTCCTCTTAAAGTGAAGGTTAGCTTTGAAACCAAAGAACTAATAAAAGCATGGCTTGCTATAAGCATAGCCTTTGGAATACTTATCTATAAAGGCGGCCAGCCCTTGGTCTTTAGTATAATCATAGGAGCATTTACAGTAGGAATAGGCTTTCTTGCGCATGAACTATCCCATAGACACTTTGCAAGAAAGTTTGGAAAGCACGCAGAGTTCAGAGCAAACAATGGAATGCTAATAATAGCTATTCTTATGAGCTTTTTTGGCTTTATAATAGCAGCACCAGGAGCAGTGTTAATATCAGGCTTTGTTTCAAAGAGAGAAGGTGGTATTATTGCAAGTGCAGGACCAAGTGCTAATCTAATACTAGCATTAATATTCCTACCATTAGTCTTTGTAATCCCAACAATAGCTTATTATGGTCTTATGATAAATGCATGGCTAGCATTATTCAATCTCATACCTTTTAGAGGGTTTGATGGTCATAAAATAATAGACTGGAGCAAACCAGTTTATTTTACAATACTAATAATAGCCATAATAATGAATATTATCCATGTGATTGTACCAAACTTTATAAATATCTTATAAGGATAGAAAATGAGTCCAGACCCTTATGGAATAAGTGATGAAGAAACAATAAAAAAAGAGTTTGATGATTATGAACTACCAGCGCATGACAAGCAGTCTATAAATGAGATAAGAAAAAAAGTTAAGAGTAATAAATATGGTAAAATAGATGAGATAGAATCACACCAGGAATTCCTAGAAGATATGACTAACAGGCTCAGAACAATCGTAGAGAATGAGAAGAGCATAGGAGAGATTAACTGGGAGCTTGAAAGACAAATAGATGATATAAAAGCACTATACTTTGAGCTTGAAAGACTAAGGAAAGAAAAAACAAGGAAATAAGAAAATGAAGTGTGATATCTGTAGAAAGAAAATAGAAACCACTTTTCTTAATAAGATAATAGGCACCAGAATAAGGGATTCAAAAGGAAAGAAAAGAGCAGTGTGTAATGAGTGCCAGAAGAAACACCCTGGTGAAGAGCTGAGAAAGAAACTTTAAAAACACAAGTTACTTCTATACTTCTAATGCCTCTGTAGCTTAGTTGGTAGAGCAGCGCTCTCGTAAAAAACCGGGCAAAGCGCAGGTCAAGGGTTCGACTCCCTTCAGAGGCTTAATTAAAGAAAGCTATTTATATGCTGAGCCATTACCTCCTTCTATGCCAGAAAAAATAGTACTTATAGATTTTGCTGGAACTCTAATTAAGGCTGAGGTAATAGAAGAAGCGAATAAGTTCAGAGCCAAAGTTTTGAAGAGAAGCCTACCATCAAAAGAAGAACACTCAAAGCCAGAAGAATTATATAAGATAAACAATGAGTTTGTTGAGAAACTAACAGGACTAACCAAGGATATGATTGTTAAGTATAGGAAGAATGACTTGGAGTTCATGGATATAAAAGCAGAAAATTATCATAACCAGATTTCTACAAATCTCTTTCAGATAGGGATGTTCATGGCTGCAAAAAAGTATGGTAAAGATATTGTGCCAAAAGGATTGATTGAGCAATTACAAAGAATAAAAAAGCTTGGTTATAAACTAGCCATTGTTTCTGGTGTTAGAACAGATATTATCTCAGGCATGTTGCAGATTGCAAAAATACCTGTAGAATTTGATTATATCTATGCTCAGCCACCAATCCTTGGAGTTAGCAATGAAGAGAATATTGAAAAATTAAAAGCTAAAGGAAAAATTGAATATGTTATTGGTGACAAGCTAAGTGATTTAAAAGCAGGAAAAAGTGATGGTGCAAAGGTAATATTTGTCACATGGGGCCATCCTTCAAGTGGAGAAAAGGAATTTGCTGATTATACTATTAAAGAACCAAAAGAGCTAGAGCAAATAATAAAATAACAATAACTATATAAACCATTATTAACATTCTATTCTTTAATGTTTAATATACCCAAACAGTTCCGCGGGATAAAGAGGTTTGAGCAGGTTCTGAAGGTGATTACCAAGTATGAACTAGGTCATTTTCTAGAAAAAGCAAAGCTCAAGAAAAGGTCTTTTAAGCTTAAGAAAAAGATGACCAGGCCTATAGAGCTGAGAATGATTCTTGAAGAGCTTGGAGGCACTTTTATCAAGCTAGGACAGTTATTAAGCTTAAGACCTGATTTAATACCAAAAGAGTATTGTGATGAATTAAGCAAATTACAAGATGATATTGAGCCTTTCTCATTTGAAGAGGTAAAGCATGTTATTAAGGCAGAGTTTAAAAAACCAATTAATAAGTTATTCAAGAAGTTTGAAAAAAAGCCTGTGGCAACTGCTAGTATTGGCCAGGTTCATGTTGCAAGATTAAAAAATAATAAAAAAGTGGCTGTAAAGGTTATGAGGCCTGGTATTAAAGCTCTTATACACACAGACCTTGAGATTCTTGAGCACTTGGCAAGGCTTTTCAAGCATCATGTAAAGCAGAACATTGTTGATCCTGAGGAAATCTTTGAGGAATTCAAGCGCTACACAGAGAATGAGCTTGACTATCTTAAAGAGGCTTATAATATTAAACGATTCTATAATAATTTCAAAAAAGAAAGAAAGATAAAGATTCCAAGGGTTTATGATAAATTCACAACTCACAGAGTTTTAACCATGGAATTTGTTGAAGGAGTAGAAGTCAGGCAAATACTCATACACCCAAAGAAGTATAAGAGGTTTAACAGAAAAAAGATTTCAGAACTAATTGTTTACAGTGTTATGAAGCAAATCTTTATTGACGGATTCTTTCATGCAGACCCTCATCCTGCTAATGTTCTTGTAAAAAAAGATACTATTGGCTTTATAGACTTTGGTATTGTTGGAAAGCTTGATAAAGAGCTAAAAGAAAAAATGGGCTTATTATTCATCAGTCTTATTCATAGGGACACAAATAATCTTGTTAAAGCATTTATAAACCTTAACCTGGTAGACACAGCTGTTGATGTTAACAACTTGAAAAAAGACCTTTCAGACACTCTGGGAGAATACTATGATACAAGCCTTGACAGGATTGACATGGCAGAGTTGTTCTTTAAGAGCTTAAGGGTTGCAAAAAAGCATAAGATAAAAGTTTCAAGGGATTTTGTGCTATTAGGCAAAGCCTTGGTAACTCTGCAAGGAGTTGGTATTGAGTTCAGCCCTGGCTTTAATCTTGTGCAAGAAACTCATCCATTCATTGAGAAGCTTGTTAAGCAGAGAACCAAGCCTTCTTATCTGTTAAGAAGATTGGCAAGAGAAACAGAGAAATTTGTAGGGTTTGTTCAGGGCCTGCCTGATGAGTCAAAAAAGGTTTATAAGAGCGTAGAAAAAGCAGACATAGCCCTGGATAACATAAACATAGACTTACAAGTCTTAACCAAAGAATTCAGGGTTGAGGCCTGGAGAGTAATCATGGGCATGATAATAGCTGCACTTATCATAGGAGCAAGCCTTACCTATAGGTCAGATGCCTGGTTAAGTAATGTTCTTATTATCCTTGCATTTATAATCATTATTTATTTGTTGTTCTCTATCTTTAAGGATAATCTTAAGAAAAAGAAGAGGTGATTTCAGTAGTGCCCTGAGTGCAATTCTTTTGTAGGAATAGAAATCTTATAGCCACACTCACATGTACAGGTCTTATAATGAAATTCTTTCCAGAACTCAGGCTTCCAGCCACCATTACCATTATGTTCCTTTCTACATGAAGGACACACTAGTTCTAGATGTGGTGCTCTGAACATATGAAACATATCATATAGCCTCTTTTGTCTTCCCTCTTTCACTACCGAAGCCGACCCTTGCTCAAAAAACAAGAGAATTTAAAATAAAATATCATAAGGGTTATTTATATAGTTAATTATTGTGGAATATATAGGATAAATCATGAAAACAACAAATTATTTATATAAAACAAACCTAATAACTCTTATAAAACTAAGGGGTGATTTTTTATGGCTAATTTTTTCAAAGAAATAGGTAAATTCTTACTAGGAGAAGGGATTAGTACTCTTAAGAAAACAGTTGACAAGACAATCCATGATATTGAAGTAAAGGTTGAGAGAACAACCATCAAAGTAATTAAGACATCAATTTTATTCCTGATGATGATTGTAGGTGTGATATTTATTCTGGTAGGATTAGCCAAGTACCTTAATGAGATAGTGCCAGGACTTGCTCATGGCCTAGGAACCATACTAATAGGAGCAATACTCATATTATTAGCATTGTTTGTTAGGGTTATGAAGTGATTTTTTTTATTCTAATCCTTGTAGAATTTTTCTATTTTTAATTTCTCTTCTAAAACTTCTTTAGCTGCTGTTTTCTTTGCTTTTTCTGTTGAAAACCACCCAAGTCCTTTTAGTTTTTGAGGAAAGGTTCTGTTATTTAAATAGTGTCTTATCTGCTCTATTCCTTGAGATTGGAATTCTTTCTTAAATTGTTTATATTCCTTATTCCATTTTTCGGATACATCATATAAAAAAGCTGTAGGAGGATAACCAACCATTTTAATACCTTCATTATATTTTGTATAAAGGAATACATACGTATTTTAAATTCTTATTGCAAGAATTTTACACATAATAGAAAGATTTATATATTAATTTACCCATTTTAAGCAATATGAAAGGAATACAACCCTTAATAGAATACGGTGAAAAGATTACCCTAGATTCAAAAGATAAACTTATCTTAGAACAACTCCAACTTAATGCAAGACAAAGCATCAGTAAAATTGCAAAAAAAACTAAATTACCTAGAGATGTTGTTAAATATAGAATAAAGAAAATGGAAAAAAATAAAGTTATTCGTATGTACCATGCAGTTGTCAATTCTTCAAAACTAGGATATCCAATGTATACCTATATTTTATTTACATTAACAAATTTTGGAGTGGAAGAAGAAAATAAGTTAATTTCTTATTTAAAACAACAAAAAAATATTACTTATGTGGATAAGATGACAGGAAAATGGGATTTAGCAATAGCTATTTTATCAAAAAACTTTAAAGAATTTGATGATGTGCTACGTGATATTCGAATGAAGTTTTCACATATTATTAAAGACTTTGATGTCGGAACAATTATTCAAGAGTATAAATATGATTATGTCACTGACCTAATATAAATATAAATTAATTTTATTTTAACTTCCCCTTATACTCTTCCAACTCATCAAGAAATCTTTTTATTGTTTTGTTAACATGTTCTGGCTGGGTTTTTAATATGTCTGCTATTTTAATCAATATATCTTCGCCTTTGTAAGCAACAGTGCTTGTTAATTCCAGTGCTTCAGGCTTTAATTTTTTCTTTTTTTTATCTGCTTTTCTTGCTTTTTTCCATTTCTCAAATAATTCTTCTACTCTGCCTGGTAATTGGTCAATATCAACTTTTAGCATTTTTGCAGTTTGTTCTAATATTTTGTTTTCTTGTATCTTGGTTTTTACTGCTGCATTGCCTGCTGTAAACTCAATTCTTACAACACCGTCTTGTATCTTGCTTGTTCTTAGAATTTTGATTAACTTTACTTCTCCTGTAAGATTTAAATGAGTTCCTCCGCATGCCTCTACATCAAGACCAGAAATAGATACTACTCTTATCTCTTTACCAGGCACTGCTCCTCCTTGATACAAGGTAAAGCCATACTTTGCTTCTGCAACATTCCTATACATAAAACTCTTGTAAATAGGAATATTATTCTTTATTATCTCATTAGCTCCTGCCTCTATCTTAGCAACTTCTTCGTCACTTAAAGAATCATAATGAGTTATATCAAGCCTTGCTTTTTCTAGAGATTTAGAGGCTCCTGCCTGCCACACATGATTACCAAGCACTCTTCTAGCAACACCATTAATAATATGAGCTGCTGTGTGATGCTGTGCTAGTTGTAGTCTTGTATCAAAATCTACTTTGCCAACAACATCATCTCCTTCAAGAAAATCAGGTTTTCTTAATACAACATGAACAATCACATTACCTTGTTTAAACACCTCTATTACTTCTGTCCTGTTCAAGAAACCTTTATCATGGAGCTGTCCTCCACTTGTAGGATAAAAAGCTGTCTTATCAAGCACCACGTACCACTTATAAACATCCTCAATTATCTTTAACACCTTTGCCTTAAAATCAACATAATCATAAGAATCATAGTAAAGAGCTTGTGTTTCAGGAATATCTTTTAAATCTAGTTCTTTTGGTTTTTTTATCTGAACTTTTTGCTCTGCTTTCTCATGCTTCTCAGCTACCAGTGCATAGAAGTTCTCAGGGATTTCTACTTTAATCTTTGATTTATTAGCTTCTTCTTTTACCTGTTCAGGACTTATACCCTGGCTGTCATATAGTTTTATCAATATATCATGTGTTATTCCTTTCTTGCTCTTAAGCAATTGCTCAACAATAAGTTTTCCTTTTCTCTTGCTATGATAATATTTCTGCTTCTCCACTTCAAGAATCTTCTTAACATCATCCAATCCTTTAGCTAACTCAGGATAAATCGGTTTTAGGTATTCTGCATGCCATTCACAAATCTCTGGAATAGATATCTCCCATTTAAACCTGTCAATGAATTCCATTGCTCTTCTGAAGATAACTCTTAGATTATAGTATCCACCAACATTTGAGGGCAAACCACCATCAACAATAGCAAATAATAAAGCACGTGCATGCTCTGCAATAGAATAAAGGGCTGTCATTGGAAGAATTTTCTCTTTTAACTCTTTAACATCAACACCAACCTCGCCTGCTACTTCCTCCCATTGCTTGTCAATATCATCTGCTTCATCAAGATTAAGATTAGATGCAAGAGGAGCAAACTTCTTGTAAAGGTCTAAGTCAAATTTTACATCAAGCTTTTTCTTTAAATTAACTATTACTGTTGGAAAAGCAGCATCATAAAGAGTGATTACTCCCTGACTAAACCAAGCAACTCTCTCCATTCCAAGACCCATATCCAAAACTTTTAGGTTAAGCTCTTTATCACCACTATCTGTATGCTCAAACATCATATACACTTGATTAAATAATTCTACTCCTCTGCTAAAGAACTCTATGCAAGGACCATAATTACCCCCACCAGCCCAGGACTCTTCATGCAGAGTAAGTTCTTCTTTTGGCACACCAACCTCTTTTGTTATGTAATCATAAATATCCTTAAAGAACTCATCCTTATTCCATTCCTCTGGGCTTACAAAGGCATGCTGGCCAATCATTACAAAGCCTGTGCAATGACTACCAGTAACACCAACATTATCAACATCCCCAAATCTTAAACAGAACTGGGGTATTACAAGTTTCTTAGCAGGAGGAGGACTTTCCCCTGAAATAATATAAGGCTGAAAAGCAGCTATTGAGGAATTTGTGAAATCAATCGTAGGATTCCACCTAGCAATAACAGGGTAGCGGTTAATAGCTTTGTAACCTTTTTTTTCAAAAAATCTCTTGTAGCCAAGCCAGACATCTATAAAGCTAAGCTTTTTCTTAACAGGTGCTCCTCTGAAAATATCAACTCCTCCTATGCATACAGGGTCACCGCAGGTTTCTTGGTCTTTATTAATAGTCCAGAAAAAAGTGCCGCACTTGCATTGCTTACGCATAAAACCCTCTGCTTTTAACACCTTTGTAGCAAAGTACTTGTCAGGGTCTTTGCTAGCAACACTCTTGAACTTCTTTTTTAACTCCTTGTCTGACAGCATAATAAGTTATAGGGTGGAATAGAGGTATTAAAAGTTTTTGTATTTCCCACATTATCACAGCAACTTTTTTAAATACCCACCTTATCCTTGCTCCCATGGGCAGACGCGAGCGTAGGATTGATAAGAGAAAGCAGTTCTGGATGGCTGCAATACTTGTTTTTCTCATGGTAGCCTCTGGTTTTGGAGTAATTGTTGGCAGCAGGACAAGTGAGATGAAGTATGGAAAGTTCAAGTTCTTTATTCAAGATAATCGTTATTGGACAAAAATCAATGATAATGAGATGCCTTTTTACTTCCTACCTCAACAAGTTGAGTATATTAATCTCTCAAGCATTATTACTAACAAGCTAAGAGAGGCTTATCTTGTAATGATAACTTTTAACCCTGAGGAGGAGACTAATCTTCAGGTAATAGAGATTACTAGGTTTGATTTATCTCAACTCTTAGGAAAAGTTGTTTATAATGGTGTTCTAGCAAGTTCATTAGAATATGACCTGCCAATACTTAATTGTGCTAATGCCACTCTTAAAACACCTGTAATAATTTTTAACATGTCTGACAATACTAGCATTGTTGAGATTGATAACTGCATCTACCTTAATGCAAGGGGCAGAGAGTTCTTAAGATTAAGAGATAGGTTACTTTATTCTTATTATGGTGTTATAGAGGATGAGTGATAAGAAAAAAAAGAAAGCCAGGAAAAAAGAGAAAAAACCTCTTAGCAGCACTGCTAAGTTCATAATATTCTGTGTAATACTAGTAGTATTGTTTCTTGGATTGGTCTTTATTCCTGCTTATATAAAAAAAGCCAATATTGAGAAATATGAATATAATAATTTTGAGTTTATACAGAAAAAGGATGGCTTCTGGTACACTATGGTGCAGAAAGGAGCTCAGCCTTACTGGATACCCTTTTACTACCACCCATCAGAATTAGAAGATATTCCTGTTGAGCCAGGCCTAAGAGATAAGTTCTTTGAAATAAGAGATAATAATGGAAGCATCTTCATAACCCTTGACCCTGACTCTGAGGATAACCAGATAGTTATTGCAGGAGTTGAAATCTCTAGGATTACTGGTGGCAGATATGACTTGTTGAATGTTCCTACAAGCTCTGCTTTTATCAAGCCACCCAAGGATAGTGTTACAGAAACAGGCACACCCATAATCACATGCATGCATTCTAATAATAAGACCATGGTTATCTGGCTTACTCTTAGTGATAAAAATATTGCTTATTCATATGATTACTGTATTATATTAGAAGCCTTAACTTATGAAGAGATGATAAGAGTTGCTGACAGAGCAATGTATCATTTGCTTGGGATTATGAGTTGAGAGAAATGAACGAAGTAATAAGAGCAATAAAGAAAAGAAGAAGTTATCGTTCTTATCAAGACAAAGAGATTAGTAAAGATATCCTTGAAGAGATAATTGACTGTGCAAGGCTTGCTCCTAGTGCTAATAATATCCAGCCTTGGGAATTTGTTGTAGTAACAGATAAGGAAATATTGAAGAAAATTGCTTCTATAACTGATTATGGAAAGTTCATAAAGAATGCAGGAGCATGTGTAATAGTTCTTTGCAAAGACACAAAGTATTATCTTGAGGATGGTTCTGCTGCAACAGAGAACATCCTATTAGCTGCTGAGAGCTTTGGTATTGGCAGTTGCTGGGTTGCAGGCGATAAAAAGCATTATTGTAATAAAATTCTTGAATTGGTTGGTGCTCCTAAGGGTTATAAACTTGTAAGCATATTATCATTAGGTTATTATGATAAAGAGGAAAAACCTCATGGAAAAAGAGCTCTAAAAGATGTTATTCACTGGGAGAAATTCTGATTCATGCTTCAACTATTTCTTCATCTTCAGCAACAACAAACCTAAAAGCCAAACCTAGCTTTATAAGGGCTGAGATAATTGCTGTGTGCTCTTTCCCACTTCCAGAATCAATATTAACAGCCACTTCAAAATCCTTGATTTTGCTCTTAAGTTCATTTATTATTTTATCCCTTGTTACTTGTATCTTATCGTTTGGATTAACAACAATAAGGTTTAGGTTTTTTCTTTCAAGCTTAAGATTATCCTTTGCCCACTGATTAACTATTAAGAAAACTTTTTCAAACTCTTCTTTATTCACAAGCTTAAGCACATTTACCCATGTTCCTTTGCCAGTGCTAAGGCAAGCAACTAAGTCTGTCATGAAAAAACAGAAAAAAAGGTTTTTTATAAAAGTTGTGGAAAGAAAAAAATAAAGATAACAAAAAAATAAAAAATTTTAAAATATTGGATAAGGGCTCTCCCCACCTTCTAGCTCTATGTTCTTAACTTTGTCCAAGTCTTCTATCTCATTAATTCTTAGTAAGGTTGGTGACTTGGTGTAGAGCAGTTCTTCAATGTACAAGCTTCTCTCAACTAATGGCCCATAGTATTTTCCTTTTGCCATTGAGTGGTCTATTATTCCTCTTAACTCTATCTCATCCTTTGTAATCTTGAAGACCATGGCTCCGTTATAGCTCTCTCCACCACCTTCCCATCTGTACTCCTGGCTATACACTGGTATTACTAAGAGCTCTTTTTCTTTTGAGAACAAGAAAGCTTTGTGCTCATACTCTGCTGTTGACTGAGCATATCTCTCGCTTGTAACAAACTTTGCAATCTCTTCTGGGTTCTCAACATCACTCACATCAAACAAGCTTATCTTTAAACCCTGGGTTCTTCCAGTAGTAGTGGCTTCTCTTCCTATTCCTATGATTGTATCTTTATCATATGGGTGTAAATATCTTGAAAAACCTGGTATCTTTAATTTGCCAAGCTCTTTAATGTTTCTTGGATTGCTTAAATCTATTACAAAGAAGGGGTCTATCTGTCTAAAGGTCACCATGTAAAGCCTGTCACCCATAAACCTTGTTGAGTATATCTGTTCTCCTTCTGCTAAGTCCATTAGTTCATCCATAATATCAAGGTCTTTGTCAAGGGTAAATATATTATTTGTTGACTCTGTTCTGCTTTTATCAAACCTTGACCATCTCTGGCTAATAGTTGTTGCTATTCTGAACACATCATCATACTCATCCATTGAGAACTGGTTAATAATATGACCTGGTACTTTACCATTTGCATCTATGCTTATATCATCTTTATCAACCTTTATCTTATGTATAAGAGTGAATTCCATGTACTTGTATTCTTCTAACCTCTCTTCTAATTCTTGCTCAATTCTATCCTGTAGCTCTTCTTGCTCATTCTCATCCATGTAGCTGACGTAGGTTTGTATTATCTGGAATATCTTTGTCTCTTTTTCTCTCTGAGAAAGCACATCATTATCTGTCTGCTTTATCTTCTCAATAAGTTCTTTGTCAGCCTCTGTTAACTCATCCATCATTAAGTCAATTGTGATTTCTCTTGTAAGGTCCCACTCACTAATGTACTCTGTGTAGGTTATGTAAATATTGTTCTGTGACATATACATATTCTGGCTTCCTTCAACAGCTATTGTTTTTGAATTAATATCCTCGTCAGGGTCTGTTATCTCAATTGCATGTATGTTTGCAAACTGAGCAGACTGGTAAGGGATAGGATAATAAAAGATGTCTCTCACTGGTATTGGCCTCACCACACTATCCTCAATAATAACAGGTGTTGGGTAAATCTTCCTGTACTCTGGCCTGGTGGTTGTTATGAAATAAACATAGTCATTTATCATTCTTGCCTGGAAATAATTACCCTCAAACTTGTACTCTTTTACAAGCTCAGGCTCTTCTCTGTCACTAATATCATATATATTAAAAAAAGTCATGCCCTGCCTTGGTGTAAAATCAATCTCTTTAAAGAAGTCAAGGTCATGATAATTACCAAACACAGCCATGTAGTCTTCATTAACAAAAAGGCTTAAAGGCTTGTTATCAAACTTAAGAGCTGAAACTATCTCTGCATCTTCTCCAGGATAAGCCTTGATTATGAAAACTGTCTTCCCTGAAATAGGGTATATATAATTTCCATCAGTCTTTCTAATATCTGCCTCATCAACACCTGCTACTTGTATATTGGTTTCTGAGTAATCAGATACTTCAACACCTTTCTCAGCACCAGCAGCCTGAGGAGCAACAGCAGTTTCCATAATCATATCCATTGTTCTGACTCCTGCTCCAGGCATGCCATAAGATTCATAATCTCTAGCCTCAGCATTTCTCTTAACAAAATCATTGAACTCTACTACTGACTTGAAATTACTGGCACTTAGCTCTTTGTCTGGCTCAAACACTTCTATAGGGGTGTATGTTCCTATTACTGGGGTGACTGGAATAGTTTGGCATCCTGCCACTAAAAACAATAAAATAAGTGCAACTACAAAAAATCCTCCTATGAAACTCTTCTTAATTTTGCTCATTATTATCACCTTTTTATGCTTTATACTAACTGTAAAGCTACTCTTATTAATATATTTTGTTTAGACTTTGATTTAATTAGAAGTTATAGGTAGCTTTATTGAGCTAAACTGAACTCTATCTAACAGCAAGCTTTTTATAATCTGATTAATCTCTGAATTTTAAAAGGGGGTGGGAAACCTGTAGTGATAATATAACAATGATAGATGATACTCTCAACAAAGAAGACGAACTCCCAAAAGGCTATGTTTTAGGAGGAAGGTATATAATAGATAAATTAATAGGAAAAGGAGGCATGGCAAATGTATATTCTGCTGATGATAAGAACTTAGATAGAACCGTGGCTCTTAAGATTCTTCATAAAAAATGTTCTTTAAACAAACAATTCGTTGAAAGATTCAAAAGAGAAGCTAAGTCAGCAGCAAGACTTAGCCATGATAATATAGTTACAGTTTATGATGCTGGGGAAACAGATGGTAAGCTATTCATATCCATGGAACGTGTTAAAGGCAAAACCCTTGATAGAATAATAGAGGAACAGAAAACATTTTTTCAGCCTAAAGAAGCATGCATTATTATGGGGAAAGTTCTTGAGGGTCTTGACTATGCTCATAGCAAAGGTGTTATTCATAGGGATATAAAGCCAAGCAACATAATAATATCTGAGAACAGAGATTTAAAAATAACTGATTTTGGCATTGCAAAAATAATAGAGGATAAAGACAGGCCAGATTATACCAAATTAACACAAGATTTTAACCCCCCCGGCACACCGCAGTACATGGCGCCAGAACAGATACAACAAGGAGAAATAACAGGCAAAACAGATGTGTTCTCAACAGGAATAGTTCTTTATGAAATGCTTACAGGAATACTGCCTTTTGGTAATGTAAATGAAACAGGTGATTTAACAAAAGTATCAAATATCCTCACAAAAAAATTAAGAGGACCCAAAACAATTAACAGAAGAATCCCTCACAAACTTGAAGATATTATATTAAAAACTCTTGAAAAGGAACCTGAAAAGAGATATGATGCAAAAGGATTATACACAGCACTTGATTCTTTTATAAAAGATGAAAAAGTAAGAGTTGAGGGAAGTTTTAGGAGAAGGTTTGAGGTTAATAGGAGGCAATTCATAACAAAAGGAGCTCTAGGACTTATAGGAACAAGCATCTTGATTGGAACCCCAATATTTTTTGTTATAAGAAATAACGCTTACGAGAAATCATTGTACTCAACACTTGATAAGATACAGAAGCCTGAAATTAATAGTTTGGAAAAGATAAATCCATTACTAGAAGAATTAAATGATAAAGTATACGATAGATTTGAGTGGATGTATGACCATAAGTTAGTTGTAGTTAAAAATGCGCAGTTAAATGAAGAACATCCACGAATTTACCCATTTGGATCTTACTCTCCTGGAAGGAAGAGGGAATACTTTTGGCTCACAGGTGAAGGTTCAACAGCAGGATTCATCATACCTTTATTTTATTATGCTTTTGACGAATTCAATAAAAGATATGAAAAAACAGGAAAGGAGCATTTTAAAAATAAAAGCCAAGAGTTCCTTGATTCCTTTTTTTATTATTCTGACAAATTGTATTTCGTAAAAAATGATGATATAAACCTTGTAATGGACAGATTCCACTATCCTGCAGAAATAGTTCTTACACAACTAAAAAATAATCACTTTGATGAATTTAATAAGAATAAAAAGGAAGTTGATAAGATAATTTCAGAATATGCTAAAGCGTTAAAAATAGTTATAGAAAAAAGATATAACCCACACACAAAGTTCATAAATCGAATAGATTCTAATACTCCGAACAATAAGTACAAGGTTGACGCTCAGAAAGATTTCAGAATTGCTTCAATGCTATGCGATGGATTCAGACTGCTTGACCTTGAAAAAGAAGTTATTAAAAAACATAATGATTTTATTATTAAAGAGTATGACGAAGAGTATGAACAAAGAATAAGAACTGTTAAAGATTATCTAAGTATCACAATAAATGATGCTGATACAAAGATAAAACATCTTATTAACCCAGAAACAGGAGCTAGCGATCCCATAAGCCAATTTCATGCAGGATTAACATTAGGATTTGTCCATAGAATAAACTTATTAGAAGATGTTATTAATATCTATGAAGGTAAGGAAGTAACTAATCCTAGTTACAGACCTCTTATTATAAATACCTCTAAACTAGATTCACGATACATAGACTACTTAAAAGAAAAAATAATAATATACGATAAGATGGCTCAGAAAATGATTCAATATTATAAGTCCAGATTTCAGCCTTCATTTATTGCTAAATATTATTTAGGACACAAAGAAAATAATCCTACTGATAACATTGCTACTGGTAGATATTTGGAGACTATTAGGATTTATAGAAAGAAAAAAATTGATGAGCTTGACCGTGAGGAAATAAGGTTCTGGATTTTTAAGAATCTTAATTCAAGAAAATTCATATCCAAAAATCTTGGTTTTGTAAAAGGAACTTGTTTTAATTTAACAGATTTCAGAGGGGGGACCTATATAGAAACAGATTATTTCTATTTGAGGAATTTAAGAGAAAAAAAATAAAAAATTAAGAAAAAAATTATTAACGACCTGGCGGAGTATCACAGCCAGGGTCACCTGCTTCGCAGAACATCATACCCTCAACGTCTCCTGCAGGCATTATCTCTGTAATTCCATTAATACTTTCTGTGTTCTCGCCTGCCAGCAAGAACCCTCCGCCTACGCCTAGTAAAAGGGCGCAGACTAATAGCACTATAGCTATCGCAGATATTTTTTTCATATTTTCACCCCCATTTTGGGACAAAAAAGAAAAGGTTTTATTTAAACGCCACTCGAGAAACAGGATAAATTAGAAGTACTTTTTATCCTGATAACGAATTCTAGAACCATTTTACAAAAAGATTTATAATTTAACAGAAAATTACTTTTCTTAAATGATAAGAAAAAAGGAATTACAACAAGAGAATGAAGAATTAAAAAAAGAAAAATCAGAATTAGAACAAAAAGTTGATTTTCTTAAGTCAGAATTAGAAAAAGAGATGATAACAAATAGTGAATTAAGAAAAAAAATAGAATTGTTAAAGAAAGGAGGGGGATGGTTAGATTCTGTAATGGATGAAAGAACCACAAATGTTAACCTTCTAAACCTTGGATTCTGGTATATTGAAAGAGGGAAGTTTTACAAAGCCAAATTAATCTTTGATGGTTATTATGGTGAAGAAAAAGGAAAAAAACATTTCATTGAAGTTAAGACCAGATTTAAAAAGAAATTATTCTTACCAGCCGAATATATTCAAGAAGATGCTGAGTTAGTAAATAAGTGGTTGACTATAAGATATGAAAATGAAAAAGAAGCAGAGGTTCCCCTCAAAGTTTATAATGAAATTGAGGAAGACAAAAAGAAAAATCCAAATCTATACTTACCAAACATACCTGAAACAATACATTTCTATGATTATATTGTAATGAATGAGATCATAGGGTCTGATCTATTTATTTTCTTTCAGGAACTTGATAAAAAACCAGATACACCTGCCAAAAGATTATTAACAAATGCTCTAATTAAGAAACAACTTAGAGATACTGCATACATAAGGACAAGAAATTATGGTTTTGATAAAAGCCTTATAATTCGTTCTTCTCATGGAAAAAAGATACTTGAGGTATTTGAAAAAGCAAAAATTCTTTTGAAAAAAGATGAGGAAGAGAAACTTATTGCATTGGTACAACCTCTTGATTCTATGGCGAAATATCCTCTAAGGGATGGTGCTTCTTGGAATTTCATGATAAAAAAAGAACAAGCAGGTTATTTTCTTTCTGATGATTTTCTTTTCCAAAAAAAACCTGATTATCGTGAAATTGGATATGAAATAAATAATAGTGTATACTCTTGTGATTTTGATAAATTGATAAGACTGACTTTTCAAGAAGATGAAGAAAGACATATATTATATTGGCCATACCCAAAATTAAATCATAAAGACAGAGTATTAGGAAGAAAACATCTCATAGGAACTCTTGCTGAGTTTGGTGAGAATGTTAAACATTATGGGCTTCTTCAGACTGAAAAAATATTATATAGAGATACTAGAATGATTTATTTTTACATGTGCAATCCAGAAAATTATCCTGACCCTGATGACAAGTATAAACAACATCATCTAAGAATGGCTTTTTATAGTCTTTATAGGCACACCTTTGGAAAAGCACCTTCAAAAAATGAACTTAATAATGCAAGTCTAGAAAACATGGTAAAACTAGTGATGCATCCCAACTGTTGATCCAAGACAATCAAATATCCTATTGATGATGCTGAATAGATAAGCGCGTAAAGGCTTCTCGCAAGGGTTAAACTTGGTTTCTAAAAGTTTCTGTTTTAGAGATTTAATCTTAAGTCTCGTCCTCATCAGTTCTTTATCAGAGTAGTTATAGAAGAAATGGTAATAGCTTTCAAATAAATTATTTACTTCAGCATATATCTCCTGAACAGCTGGATTCATTTTGAAGTTTGGTTTATTAAGAATAATATTAATAATATCCCTGTAATCATCGCATATGCTCTCAGCAAGCCAAATTATCAAGTAAGTATATATTGTTTTCTCGTTCTTATAAGGTTTTTTGTTAAGTAATCTCTGGCAGTAGTTTGTGAGCTTGTTATTTGTTTTTTCCAAAATTAATAATTCCTTAAGCTTGTCATTCCTATCTTTTTTTATTTCCTCTAGACTATTCTTTGCAAGGGAAAGTGAGATTAAGAAGATCCTTCTAATTAATGCATTAAGCTCTGAGAGATGGTCTCCAGAAACATTTTTTACAACGCAGAGGTTACCTTTTTGTTCTATTATTTCATAACCCATGAGCATAGAGTTAATTCTTTCCTGGATTATTCTTACAGTCCTAGGATTTTTAAAGGTTATTTCTATCTCGTCATAACCTGATTTGTGAAGCACGGACATTATGCTGTGTATAGCACCCCAGTCCATATCAGAAAAATCCACTTTGGTTTTTTTTGTTAAGAGATGCTCTTCTCCAGAATAAATTCTGAGAATATTACCTGCTTCTTCTACATTAAGCTCGTCTCCTTTTCTTATATTATTACCCCTAACCCACTTTGAAGGTAGAGAAACTGTTAGGGTTGAAGGCCCATGTAAAACTACTTTTCTCTTAATCTCAACCACCTCTGCCAATCCAAGAAACAGCGGTCATATAAATATCTTTCTAAAAATATACATATATACATAATGTAATAAAAAGTCATATATAATAAACCTAACAAAAAGTTATCCTGAAAACAATTTTAGAGTTAAAAAGAGCTGTTGATTTATCCAGGATTTATCCAAGACAAAATATTGGGGGTGGAAAAAAATGGGAATGATAGTAAGCTCAAGAAGAGAAAAAAACAAAGTAGTGGTTGTGGCAGCTCTAGACCATGAAGAACTGGTTCAGCTCAAAGGGGAAATAGATGATATACACATCTTCTCTGAAAAAGTTGCTGATTTACAGACCAATATCTCAAGAAGAGGAAAAAACGAGGCTACCAAGTACTTTCTAATACCTCGGCATCTTAGAAAGGATTTAAGTATAAGAGAACCTGTAAGTTGCCAGAGAATAAACACACCTGACAAAGCAATCTTTGTTTACGTTGTTAACAAGAATGTTTTTCACGAGGTCAAAAAGATGAAAAATAATATGATAAACTGAAAATAAGGGGTAAATATGGGAAAGAAAAAAATTGGATGTTCTTTAGGGATATGTTACGTGGAGGGATTACTTCAAGATAAAGATGTAGATACAATAATTAATTTACATCAAATGTTAGGTAAAGAAGAACCAGTACCGTATTATACGAACGGATGTAAATATTTAGGGATTGTGAGCCAAGGAGAGCCCTCTTGTAAGCATTGTTTTCCTTATGGGTATGGTTATTATTGCGATAAGCATGTTTTGATTAAGAAATATTTAGAACAAAAGAGAAGAAGCAATAAGCCTTCTTCCTCCAAACAATGAATCATTAGATGTCTTTAAGGCAAATTATTATTTCTTCTCAGTATACCCGCATTTGCCACAAGTCCACCTGTCCTTGTGAGAAGCCATGAATACTCCTGGGCCGCACTTAGGACATGTCTTGTTCTTTTTCTTAAGAGTATCACCACTTACCTCATATACTGTGCTTATCTTGTGAGCAGGCTTCTTTTTCTTAGGCTTCTTGCCTTTTCTCTCCTTTACTTTTCTTGCTTTCTTCTTCATTACCATTTTTTATGCGCCTGCGACCAATTAATTATTATTTTTCTTTTTCTTCTTTCTTAACCTCTACTTTCTTCTCTTCCTTTGCTTCTGCTTCTTTTTTAGCCTCGGGTTTTTCTCCCTTCTTCTCCTCTTTCTTCTCTTCAGGCTTTTTCTCTTCCTTCTTTTCCTCTGCTTTTTTCTCTTCTTTAACCTTTTCTTTCTTCTCTTTTGGTAAATGCCTAGTAACCATGTACTCTGCTTCCTGCTTTTTCAAGGATTTCTCATCATCATAAATACTAATTTCAAGCTCTGCTACAGGTGTGCCATAAGCAGGCTTAATCCTCTTAACAAGGACTAGTTCTTCTTTTACCCTTAATTTTTTAGCCATTTCTTTTCTTATCTCAAGCCGACTAGGAGTCTTGTCCTCATAGCCAAGCCTGGCAATTAATTCTCTTCTCTTAAATAAAGGCTTTTTCTCATCACTCAGTACTTGTATGTTCATTAATCATCACTTTACCTTACTTTTATAGCATACTCTCCTTCTTTTTCAACTCCCATCTTTTTTGCAATGCCTGATTTTTGAGTATTAAGAAAGTGTACCCTGCCCTGCCATACTGTTGCAAATGTTTTCTTCTTGCATATAGGGCAGACTCCTCCTTCAAAGAATATCTTGCAGGTCCTGCATACTTCTTTTTTCATTTAAACACCTCGTGTTTAAATGGAACACAAAAAGTTTCTTTTTGTTGTTTCATATAATGATAAATCCAAATCATTGCATTACACATTACATGTCCCATATGTAATTCTTTTGAAGTCTTATCGTGAAATTCACCGTCCATTATTGCAGCAATATGTCTTTGTGCGCTTTCTGCGACCTTTTCAAGATCAAAACCTATTTTCCAATTATCTCTTCCATATTCGGGTATTCCCTTTTCCATAACTCTAATCATAGGCTCAAGAGATTTGTAATGTAAAAGTGACCATTGACATTTACCTTCATTATTTCTTTTTGAT
>DAOWFR010000102.1 GCA_030637925.1 Methanobacteriota archaeon | reverse complement strand
ATGAAAAGAAGTTTGAAAAAGACACAAGAAAGGATCCCTTACAATTACACATCACCAAGAAGGCTGTTAATGAGATGGTTAACAGGTTTTCAAAACTGAAAAATGAGCAGTACAAGATGGCTCAGCTGATAAAGAATCATAAGCCTGATGAGGCTAAAAAACTAGCAGAAGAAATAGACCATCCTGTTTTTTACGAATATATGAACTTAACATAAACCTGGTTTAAAGTGAAAAAGATGAGAACACAATTTTTTTGGGAAAAAATCTTTGGGGTTCCTGAAAAAAGGGAAGAAAAGGAAAAACAAGAAACCCCAAGAGTTAATAATCTCTCACTAGATGAAGAACTAGAAAACGCATGGGAGCATGTGCAGGAAAAGCTTTACTGCTATGAGCTGACTTTTCCAGAGATAAAAGAAGGTGCACGAACAAACACTGCTTGTATTGACATGTCAAATCATAAGATAACCATCAACAAGAGTTTTGTGAATTATCTGGCCTCAAAAGGAATGGATTATCAAACCATCTTTAGAAGTATTCTTAGTCATGAAGCAGGTCACTTCAAGATAATGCCTTGGGACTTAAAGAACCTTGTGATGATGCTCTATACTGCAGAAAAGGTTTGTGGTGATAAAAAGGATGTTGTATCAAATTACTTCATGGATGTAAGCCTGAACCTGGACTTAATGCTTAACAAACACAATGATGACATACACCAGCTGTATAAACACCTTGATAAGAACTCAAAAATAGATAATCTGCTCAGCCATCTCTACTCCTTAAAGACTGGTTGGGATTTTAATTCTCCTAAACTTCCTCATGAACTAAAAAAAGACCATCTGCCCAAATTGGGTGAGATTAAATTCAAGCAAAAAAATAAGGCATATGAGAATCTTATAAGGTTTATACAAGTTATAAAAGACTTGATTGACGAGGAGGAGAAAAAGCAGTGGCCAGGAGGTAATGGTAAAGGCAATGGAAAATACTCATTATCAGGTATTGATAGGTTTGGTATAGGAGCTTATGATAAGAATGAGATAAGAAGAGCTCTAAGAGAATTAGCAGAGGAACTTGAGAGCCCAGCTGACTTTGCAGGGGTTTACAAGTTTGTTAAGAATGCTGAGAAAAAACCAGATGAAAATAAAGATAATGGCAAGGACAAGAAAGGATTAGGAATAGGAAGTGGAACCAAGGAGATAACAAGTCAAGAGCCAGAGCTTAACCTTGAAGCACTTATAGAGTTCTACACAGCAAAATCAGAGGCATATCATATTCATGTTAAGGAAAAGCATACTCCTAAGAGCGGTGATAAGCTAATAAAATCAGAACTAAAATCATGGGAAGCAGAAGACCCTTATCTTGATATTGATGTTTTTAATAGTTATGGAAAGTTCTTTCCTGGTATAACCAAGTCATGGAATTACACAAGTGCAGAGCAAGGAAAACAAAAATCCAAGTCAACACCTGAGTTGCTCTTAATGATAGACTCTTCTGGAAGTATGACAGACCCTGCTGAGGAGAACTCTAATGCTGTTCTAGGAGCAATATGCGCTGCAAGGCAGTACTTAAAGAAGAACAGCAAGGTTGCTGTTGTTAACTTTAGTGATGAGACACGTGCATATGGTTTTAATGATGATTACAAAAGAGTAGCAGAGAGAATAATACAATACCAGTGTGGAGGAACAACTCTTGCAGATGATGCTATTGGCCAGCTGGTTTCAAAGACAAAAAAAGAGGTTGATATCATGCTCATAACAGACGGAGGCATATGGAATCTGAAATCTGTACTGCACAAGTTAAATGAGAAAAAGAATACTAACAGAATAACTATTCTTAATATAACTGGTTGGTATGGTTCATCAGATCTTTATGGCCTTAAGTCAGGTGGTGGTAAGAACAAGATATCTGTTTATAACATTAAGAAAGAAAAAGACATTCCAAAAATTGTGGTTGGGAATATGATTAAGGCAGGGGTGATATGAATATGGGTAATGAAGAAAAATACTTCGGAGTATTTGGTGAGAACTCTAATAGAGGATATCTATTTGATGATACAATAAAACGAGTTATAGACAAAGTGAATAAGAGGATTAGAACAGGAGTAAAGGATGCTAAGTCTGATAAAGAACTGTTTTACAAGCCACCAATACCTGAGAAAACCCTTCCTCATAAGAAGGAGAATAGCCTTGATGATGTGATTAAGAAAGTAAATAAGATTCCCTCTCAATCATCACCTAGTCACCCAACCAGTAAATCAACCTCTTCTGGCTCATCATATAATAAGCCAAATCCTTTCAAATACCTTGGTGACAGAATTATAAGTGATATTAAAGAAACCCTGATCCCAGATCCAAGAGATTCTGTTTATGTAACTCTTAAAAGGCTTGCTCCAGTAGTTTTAGGAAAACCAAGTAATGGTTTTGAAGAAAAACTATCAGATATTGTCACAATTATATTTTACAAAGTCATTGATGACTACATTAGTAAGAGGTAAGATAAGAAGAGTAACAAAAAAATAATTAGGATGATAAGAGGTTAAAAAAATGACAATACCTAATTGGACAAAACACATGCTTGGAGGTGGATTGCTTGCAGTAGTTATAGGTCCGCCTCTTGAGAATTATATTAGAAACAATCACAATCTAAGTGATGAACAAAAAAAGACACTCCTTGGCACAACAATAGGAACGGCAGGAGGAGGATCTATAGGCTATGTTATAGGAGACAGGGTTATTGGTAAGAATAACCCTGATAGTTCAAAGAAGAAGATTCTCAGCACAATAATAGGAGCTGGTGGAGGAGGAGTTGCAGGTTACTTAATAGGTGAAAAACTTGGAATTGATAAAAAGGATTATGTTAATGAGACAGAACAAAATAAAGAACAAGAAGGAGGAGGATAAAAATGGCAGAACCAACACAAGAAGTTCCTTATAAGAATCTGCGCTATCTTTTGGAGGCTTTGAATGATGGGCAAAAGAAGAAGTTTGTTTCCAAATTAGAGCACATAATTGGTTTAGTAAGAGGTGGAGCTGATTTAGCACACTTGGTTTCAGACTTAACCAGTGGCTATGTTTTCGATGAAATACTAGGGCTTGGTAAAGAGAATGATGATAAAGAAGGTGAGTATGAAACAAAAACAAATGAAACACAAGAAGGAGGTGTATAAGATGACAGATATAGTAAAAGGAGCCCTTTATATTGGCTCAGCTGTAATCCTGTACCAAGGAATAACCAAAGAAAAAGTATTGACTAATGAAAAAATAAGAAATGGGACAATAGGAGCACTCGCAGGCTTAATCCTTGGGCCAAAGCTTGAGGAGATGATAAGGAATGATAAGAGCCTGACAGACGACCAGAAGAAAAAGATTCTGTCAACCGGAGGAGGAGCAGTAATAGGCGGCGGAGTTGGGTATGCTCTCTCAGATAAAGTGACAGATTACTTTAAGAAAAACTTTAGCAAACACAATAAAACTCCAGAGCCAGCAGAAGCATAAGAAACTTGTTTTTTATTTTAAAAAAATAGTATAGGAGAGTAGAAGAGAGTTATGAGAATATGAGAAGAAAGAATCTTAGTCCTGGAGAGCTAGGGCATGGGTTTGAGAATAGAGTGAAGAATACTCTTGAAAGAAACAGTTATGTGCTGATAAAAAAGAATCAGTGGAACAAGAACTATGCTCCTGAAAAAGATAAGGCAAGCAAAAGAGAATACGACTTGGTAATGTTCAACCTAAGAGATAAACAGATTTACATCATTGAATGCAAAGCTCATTACTCTCCTAATAACTTGGTAAGCCTTAATCAAATCAAGGAGTTCAATAACAAACTAGAGAATTATGATGGAAAACACGCTATAGGAATGATGGTCACAGATACTTATTTCACAATCCCAGTAAAAAGATATGCTTCAAAGCATAATATCCTGATTATAAATGGTAAACAACTCAGGAAAATAGAGAAGAAGCCTGGAGGGACTATGATGTCAATAGCATCAAGAATGATATCCTCGGGTCTTGAAAACCTTGTGAATAAACTATAAAAAATTATTCAAGATAATTGGAGGGATAAAAATGAAAGAACTAACAAACACTCTTAACAATATATATGCGGGATTAAATAATTTTGAACAAGGAACAGACAGATTTTTTGATTTTCTAGATGAAAAAGTGAATTTTCTTAAAGAAAAACGTGTAGATATAAAGAAAGTGTACAGCGGAGTAAGGAGAGATGTTGAAGAAGCATGTCAAACTGTGGATACTGTATGTAAAAAGCTTGATGAAGTGTACAAGAACACTATGAGTACTTTTATGCATGGGATTGGTGTTGTGGATTCTGCTGTTAAAAAAGTTAAAGGAATAGTTTTTCCTGGGAAAAAGACAGCTAAGACAAGCTCAGGAACAAAAGATTATGAGCAAACAACAAAATCACCCTCAGTAGAACAGTCTGAGAAGCAACCTCTAGTATCAAGTGTTCCTAAAGTCGATAAAAAACAAGAAGAACACACCGCTCTTGATGACCTTGTAAAAGGTTTCAGTGATAATGTAAAACAGATTAACAATGACTTTGACGTTAAGATTGATGTTTATGATAAAGGGTTGGTAATTAAGAGTTATGCATTGGATAGTAACGTAGAGGAAGAAGATAAAGAACAAGTAGTAACAGAGAGAACAATTCATAACAAAAACAAGACTTATCTTGACTCCTTGCTTGAACAAACTGATAAGAAATACATTGATGATTCACTTAAGATTACAAAGCTATATAACCATGGCTATAACACTTATAAAATTGTAAGAGAAGCAAATAGAAGAGGATACGCAGGGATTAATAATTACAATGACATAACTGACAGAGTAGCAGTTGGTCTTAACTCTGGCTTAGAATATACTAAGGAAAAGTATAACAATGCAATTGCTACTAAACTAGGAGCAGGAGAGCAGATAATCAATAACTATCTATCAGGCAAGTCATACAAAGAGATAAAAGAGAATCTTAAAAAGAATACTAATGGAATGAACATAAGTGACTCAAGCATTCTAAGGATAATGCATAATTATGAGAACAACACTGGTAAGAAAG
Source organism: Methanobacteriota archaeon (assembly GCA_030637925.1). Taxonomy (GTDB): domain Archaea; phylum Nanobdellota; class Nanobdellia; order Woesearchaeales; family SM23-78; genus SM23-78. The sequence continues at coordinate 2,397 of DAOWFR010000102.1, read as the reverse complement.
TGGTTGGTAAGAGGAATGGGAATGGGAAGGGGAATAATAAAAGTAATAATAACAAAAGCAAGAAAAAAGGTTCATCGAAATCTTCAAACAAGCGGAAATAAGGTTTTTTGTATATAAAGAGTCATACAAACTTTTTAAGAATCCTTAATTACTTGAAAGGAGCAAAAGATTTAAAAACAATGATTAATTCTCTTTAGGTATAATAGGTGGTGGAAGAATAAAATGTACGAATTTAACTTAACACATGAAGTTTCTGTAGGTGAGGTGTGGAGGTATTTAGGAAAAGCATTCAAAGATTATCCCATTGTACATAGTGAAATCGAGACTGATGGATCTCCACCAAGAGAGACAGTTTTCCTTATTCTTGGTCCTTCCAAGGGAGGCGAAAGGAGCAAAATCTTATACACAGTTAACCCTCATGCAGGAAATTTTGATTATGCTATTGGTCTAAAAACAGATCATATTACAATAACAAAAAAGGAAGGAGAGCCATTATTAGAAGAAAGGGTTAATCAAATTCAAGAAGGACTTGAAAAATTAAGTTAATTCCTTACTCTTCGAGTTAAAGTTTTTTGTATATGAAGAGTTAGACACGATCGGCTGTCTGGCTTTTACCATACTTCTTTTCTAGGTTTTCATACAGTTTTCTCAGTTTAGGCCGACTATCAAAATATCCTGGAGGGCGTCTTTCTGGGCCTCCTAGCATAATGTTAAGATTACGGCAAAATTCCTCTTTTTTATGGTACTTGCCGTTTGGTAACTTTTCTATTACATTACCACTGATGTTTATTATTATACCAATGTGGAATCTGGTTTCACTCTTATCAAGTCCATACTCATTGACAGCAATGTTTATAATTTCATCGAGAGTATGATCTTTTTCATCAAGGAGGAGTTTGAGTAAGCTTTCGTAAACAATAGTTCCCATAAGTAGTAGAGAATTGTTATTTATATATAAGGATATCGTTAGTCAGTCGACTTCTCTACCCTTACTATTATACAGATTTTAATCTTCAAGAAAGTATCTTCAATCCTCCTCCATCACCACATTACCAATCTCTTTTATCTTTTCTTTTACTTTCTGCTTTAAATAATCAAGGTTTATGCTTCCTAATTCTTTTTTTAATTCTTCAAGAACTCTTTCTGCTTGTATAAGCTTCTCTTCAATTGACTTAAGCCAGGTCTCATTCTCAGAGACATTAAGAGCAACCACACTCCTGTTAATCTTAATAGCAGCATCCTTGTTCAAGCCTTTAAGCCTTCCTATCTCTGATTTTCTGTTCATAAAGAAGTCTTTGTTAAGCTTGTTCATCATCTCTATTGCTTTTTCAAGCTGTTTTTCTTTTAACTCTAGATTATCAAGCTGTTGTTTCATCTTGTTAAGAACATCCATAATTAATAAGCTGTTATCCTCCTCAAGAGCACCCATTGGGTCTAATAAGTACTTGTCTATGAGGTTTTCGTGCAAAGAACCGTATTTGTGCTTCTTTAAAGGCCTGCTAAGTTCAGCAAACACTGTTTTCAGCTCATGCTCTAGTTGTCTTAGATTTTCCTCGTACTTTTTTTTCTTCTCAATGAATATTTTGTAGTCATTATAATCCTTGCTCTGCTTTAACTCACCAACTCGCTTCCCAAGCCTTGTCTTTCTCTCTTTTAAGGAGTCAAGCTCTTTTTCCTGAGTTGCTCTTTCTTCCTCAATCATTGCCTTTTTCTTTAAATCATCATTGTATTGTTTCAGCTTAACCTTTACATCTTTTATTAGCTCTAAGCCTTGTTTTTCTATGTGTGCCTGTAGTTTTGAGAGCTCATCCTCAATGCTCTTAACAGTCTTAATACTCTTTGAGAGCTCTTCCTCCATGAACTCTTTAAGCACAAGATAATTCTTCTGGCTCTCCTGGCTCAGCTTATCAATTCCTTCTGAGAACCTAGCAGTATAATGTCCTATCTGAGAGAAGTCATCAGGTATTTCTATCTCATCAAGGAATCTTTCAAGCCTGTGAACATAAGCCTTTCTATGCCCTTCCATTATCTGTCTTGCTCTCATAGGAATATTCTCATTCTTTAAACCTGCTTTTTCCAATTCCTCTAAGTGCTTGTAGCCCTGGCTGATCTTGTCTTTTATTATGCTCTTGGTCTTGCTTATCTTCTGGTTAAGCTTCTTGTTCTCCACTTGTTTGTCAAGCCAGTCTCCTACATCAGAGAACTTCACTGCTGCAGGCCCTTTTTTCTTTAGAAAATCAAAGAATCCCATTCTAAAAACTGCTAATAGCCGACCCTTTATATTGGTTTTGGAATTTCCATGGCTTTTCGTGGGCTGTTAAGTTAGCGTCACCTTTTCTGTTACAAGAATATATAAGTAAGTTAATTTAATCAGTAGTTTAGAAAGTGAATATTTTT
>DAOWFR010000031.1 GCA_030637925.1 Methanobacteriota archaeon | reverse complement strand
TTGTTTAAGCATTTTTTTTATTGGCAGCTTTATCTGAGCTAACTTACACACATCATAAAAACCATCAATATTATTTTGTGCAAGAAGATTATCTCCTATTCTGATTAGTTCTTTTTCATCTAAGATCATTGCTCTTCCTGCAAATTCATAGAGCTGCTTAGATGTTGAAACAATTCCTTTTCTCAGAAACTTGTTTGCAGTATCAACTAGCATATCTGAAGGAATCTTTTCTCCTGCTAATTCATAGCACTCCTTGGCTGTCTCAAGATTAAAATCTTCAAACGAAAGATAGTGTTGAGCTAATTCAATAAATCTATTTTTAGGAACCAAGTCTGGTGCTTCCTTATAATGGTCCAAAGCAAAAGCATAGTCTTCACTCTCATAAAAAAGATCTCCTAATTCCTTGGCTTTATCAGGAAGCAGATTTCTTCCTTCTGCAGTATACAAATCTAAAGCATAATAGCGTTCTCTTCCTTTAAGAAACCTATCTCCAAGAACATCATACAAAGCAAATCTTTCATTTTTGCTAAACATCTGAAAATCTTGTGGTGAAGTAATTCTCCTTCTAACAATAAATTCAAGCAAATCTGATAATTCTTCAGGTAGTTTTTTATTTGTTTGTTCTTGTTTCATTTTTTATCACCAACCAGCAGGGGGTAATGGAAAAATTTCTTCCCATAGAGTCCAATAAGCTTTTTTGTATATCCGGTGTCCTTCTCTGCATTCTATCACATGTTCATACTTATATCTAATCCTTGATACTTTACCATGCTTAGTTTCGAATTCCTTAGTTTCTCTTCCTAACTCTATTAGTCTTGATTCTAAAGGAACCTCTTTTTCTGTGTCTAAACAATCAGTACAATAAGCAAGCACCTTCACAGTTTTCTTTGTGAAAATATTTGGTAAGATGTACTTCATTTGTTCAATAACTCTTAGGTCTGATTTCATTTTAAAAATATAAAAAATAATTTTTCATTTATTTCTTGAACTGTATGTATGCATAGCCATTAAACCTTCCGTCAAAGTAGGCTCCTTCCACATGGAGGTCTAGGTTTTTACCAAGAGGTATTCTGCCAAAGGCTTCTACTACTGGTTCTAATTCTAGTTTGCCTCCTTTGAGTTTCTTTATCATGGCTCCTGCTCCTACTCCTAAATTTGGTGTTATCTTCATTCCTACTTGATTTGCCATCTTGAAACTTCCTTTACCAATTTCTAGGTCTAGTTTGTGAGTTACATCTCCTTGGGTTAGATATGATGTAAAATATGGGAAGTTTACTTCTACACTCCCTAGTGTCAGAAGGTTGGATGCTAGTCTTGCTATGTCTTGGTTGTATATATCTTTACTTCCATTCTTAAATGCATTCCATGAGCTTAGTGAAAGCACTTTTGAGTCAAGGTCATAGTTTCCAAAGGTTACTAAGCTAAAACCAGGCATATCCTTGGTTACAAATATTCCTTCTATCTTGTTACCATCTGTTTTTCCCAGACTTGCATGTATGTTTTTGTTATGATACGCAACATAGTACTGCGGATCTTTTTCTCTCTCCCTATTAACTTTTAGCTGATATGCTATATCAAAGTGTTCTCCTATTAGATTTGCAACATATTTTTGAAATGGCTTATCGTCTGTCTTAGATGAAGTTAAATGAAGCAGCTTTGCTGATGTTTCTCCTAGTACTGGTAATTTCCCTATATTCTGGATTAAAGCTCCCCCAAAACAATATGATGCACTGTTATCTTTGTTTTTTATGTCTCCTTGATGAAACAAACTTAGTTTTGTGTTGTCTTTGTTAATTGCCTTGAAACTAAACATGTACTGGCTCTGTCTACCTTCATTCCTGTCTAATCTAAAGCTAAATCTATCATAACTCAGAGTTGTTCTTATCTTATCATTTACCAGACCACTTTCTTTGTCACGATAGATTGTATTTTCTATCTTAAACTCTAATGGCTTTGTATCTTGTGCACTAACTTTTTTTGGAGAAAGATATATTGAACCTGCTAGTGCTGCAGGTATTAACAAAGTGCTTAGCACTTTCTTTCCTATTTGTCTCAACCTTTTCATTTGTCTCAACCTCGTAAGTTTTTACTACTTCTTAGTAAAGATAGATATGAATTGTATTAATATGTTTCTGATATCATTAATATCACTAATATCAAAATAAAAAGATTTAAATATAAAAGAAACCCTCTTATAGGCATGAAGCGTAAACTCATAAAACAAGGAGGAGGAGGCTTTACAGTCTATCTGCCAAAGAAGTGGGCAGATAAGAAAGGCTTAAAGCCAGGAGACCAGATAGATATCAAAGAAACAGGCACAGCCCTAACCATAGACACTGCTGTAAAAGAAAAAAAAGAAACAACAATTGAAATAACAGAAGAAAACAAAAAAGACCTAAAAATCCTACTTACACACTTATACAGAAGAGGTTTTGACACAATAACCATAAGAAATATTGATGAAAGCCTTTTAAACATAGTAAAAGAAGTTACTACTAAGATATTATTGGGCTTTGAGATAACTGAAAAAGATGAAAATAAGTGTAAGATAGAGAACATATCAGAGCCAACAGAAGAAAAATATGATGTGATGGTAAGAAGAATCTTCTTAATAATAAAAGAAACCCAGAGAATAGTTAACACAGATTTTAAAAACAACAAATTTAACAGTATAAAAGAGATACAAGAATTCAGAGACCAACAAGATAAATACGTCTTGTTCTGCAGAAGAATACTCACAAAAGAAAGATTTAAAATAGAAAACCCGAGTCTAGACTGGGAGCTCCTTACCTTTATCATGCACATAGAGCATGCTTATTATTATCTTTATCTATATGCTTCAAAGAGTAGTTTAAGGCAAAATAAAAAAATCATTGAATTATTAGAACGTTTAGAAGAGTATTTTCAACTCTATTATAATGCTTATTACAAAAAAGATATTAAGTCCATACACAAAATAAACCAGTTAAGACAAGAATACCAGTTCGGTAAATGCTACCAATACCTAGAACAAGCAAAATTAAAAGACACAGTTATTCTTTCTCATATAAGAGAATTATTCAGATTAATACAAATAGGAACAAGCCCTATTTTAAGCGAATATTTTGAGGCAACCTTTGAGTGAAGTTATACATAACCTGCCTTAAAAAACGTTCTTGTTTCTCAGAAAAAATACGTTCTCCACTAGGATAAGCTGCATTTATATAATCATCAAATTTAAATGAGTTAGAAATTTTTTGAGCTGTATGGGTTCTATGGATACCTCCGTAAAGTGAAGTTACAACATCCGCTAATGGGATAACTGCTTTCTTGTTTTTATCATTATTCTCATAAATTGCATTAAGATTTAAAGCTACTTTACTTAAACATCTTAAATAGGTTTCAAAAGGCACGCCATTCATTGCCATTGCCATTCCTACAGCGTCAGGCTTGTCATCTTGATCAACATTTTGATGAAATCTGCTTACATAATCCAAAGGCCTTAATTTATCATCGCTAGCATCCCACATGGATTCTAAATAAGCACATGCTAATTGATAAATCACGCCTTTTTTCTCACTACCAAAACGATTTAAAGAAATATATTTCTCTCTGGTCATTGGAAACCCTTCTTGGTTTAATGAAGCTGGCATTACTTTCTTCCTAACAACAGGATATTGATTAACATGTTCTTGATCAACTAAAAAAGTAACATCACTATTCTCTGGAAGCCTGTATTCCATTCTTGCCATTGCCTCTGTCTTTTCTCTGTAATCTGGCTTAGTTTTAGTGTAGCCAAGCCAAAGCAAACCCATAAGGCCTACATATGATGCAACTGTTCCAATAATCCATTTTCTGGTTTTCTCTTTTAGTTTTGCTTTAACAGCTGCTTCTCCAATGACTCTTGACCTGTATTTTCTTTCAGCATCAGTAAGTTCTTCCTTTAATTCATTACCATCTTTACAATAACCATTAAAACCAGCCTCTAAAACTTCTTTAAACTCAGGAGGAATACTTGAATTCTTGAATTTAGTTTTGATTTCATCTCCTAGATATCTAACAACATCAACACTTCCAAATGAACCAATTTTCAATGTAAAGAAATCTTTCATATACTCCGCAACTTTTTCTTTTCCTCCTTTTTTCATTAACCTCTGAATATCATCTTGAAATGGGAATTTACCTTCAAACGTCAGATAGCCCATAGAAGCAACTGCATAAACATCATGCTTTTTCTCAGGAACTCTTTCTTCTAAGAACATTTCTGGATGCCTTGTGAATATATCGCCCATGTTATCTCTTGGGCCTGAATGTGTTTCAACAGAAGCATAGGTTGCTGTTCCTTTATCAGCAAGATGGGCTTCCCAACCATTTGGGTGCCATTTTTTTAGTTTTTCTTTTACTTCTTTCCTTACTTTTTTTAAATCAGTAATATCTCCATCATGATCAACCTCTACTAGGATATTATCTGGTTTTATATCACACAGAACTCTATTCTCTTTTTTATGAAAATCAGCTAATCCATTAACCAAGCATTTAAGATAACCAATTATCTCATCAATGTAAAGCCCTGATTTAAAGGGTTTTTGTACCCCGTACTCTGTTTCTTTTTTTTCTCTTTTTCTCTGAGAAGAAGCTTCCATAACATCTGAGAAGATAGCATAATACTCAGGCATTGGATTAAATGGCCTTCCCTCTGCATCAACTTCAAATTCTGTTGGCACAACATTAGCGCATAGTTTTCTTTTACCAGCTTCTTTTCTAATTGCCCTAAATAAATCAATATTCCTGTAATCCATCTGTTCTAAAGCCAAGGCTTGGGGGCTTGGGACTTTGATAGCAACATATTCTCCAAGCAGATTGTCAAAGAAACGATATACTATACCCCATTGTCCTTGTCCATGAACCACTTTTTCTCCAGTCTCATCACGACAAATCGTGTATCTGTCTGAAGCAATCACATTATCTAGGTCATAGGCAATTATCTTGCTCCTACTGGTTGAGATTCTTTTTTCAAGATTAGGATTAGAATCATGATTTTTTCCAGTGTCCACAGATACTTCTGGAGACTTCATTGCATCCCCTCCTTAAGCATTAAATTTTTTCTGTATTGTATGATCCTCTCAGAGAAATCAGGACCTGGAAGATCAATAGACCACTCATACATTTTTCCTCCGTCAGATGTATCAAATGCAACATGCCATTTAATAGGAGTCCAGGAATAAGAGATTGGTTTTCCGTTTGGGTCTTTAATCACTATTTGCAATGTTTTGGATCCTAGACCGGATCCATTTTCCAATCGAATATTCTTAAAAAAAGCATTTGTGTTACCTTCTCCCAGGAAATTAAGTTTTATGTTCTCTTCAGGGATAAATAGTTCATACTGTAAGTTTCTGTTTATCACTTTGAATCCAGAAAAATCATTTTTGTCTTTTGTTTTATCTCTAAAAGAAACAAAGCTCTTATACCAACCCAACCGGATCTCATCTAGGTTTACTTTATCTTCAACATCTCCTGTTATTAAAGGAATCATCAACCTGCTAATAGCCTTTCCTGGTTGTTTAAAATTATAAGCCTGATGATTTACAGAATGGTAATGTTCAGGCGGTTCTTTTGGAGCATAAATTTCTACAGCCAAGAAATGATTCCCCTCTGGAATATCCTTAGGAACATCTAACGAAGCACGATTATACCCTACATACCCTTGCCCCATACTATCATAAAGGGATGTTTCATCATGAGATATTGCATGCACATTAAATTCTTTTGCATCATAACCTAAAATGTATATTTTTCCTTTTAATGAAGGAGGACTAGGATATAAATAATCTCTACTTGAAGCAATTTCCTTAGCTGAAAGAGTTATTGAAAGATTTTCTCCTGGTTCAACATATAATACTTTTCCTGACGGGAATTTTGTTGATTTTCTATAGCCGTCTTGGTTTATACGAATTCCTATATCAATCAAGTTATTGTTTATCTCTAATTTTCCTCCGTTCCACTTGGCTCCTACTTTGTATTTCTTACTTTCTTCAACAGCAGTTATAAGATTCTTAATAGTACCATCTTTTGAAAATGTGTTATAAGCAGCCCAGCTTCCTGCTGTAAAGAGTCCTAATAGCCCAAGAGCCACGCCTGTTGCAAGGTAAGGATGTCTAACTATGAATCCTAGTCTTGTGCTTTTATCAAAATCTTTAATAACATCATCAATTGAAGAGTGTCTCTTCTTAGGATTAACATCAAGGCCTTTTTTTAATAGCTTTCTGGCTTTTCTTGGAATGTTCTTCTTGTTCTTACGTATCTTTTTTCTTATGATATTATTAATTCCTTTGTCGCCTACTTGTTCAAGAAACAATCTCGGATCTTTTGAATTGTTGAATTCATCTTCAAGAGGATATTTCCCAGTATAAAGCCTGTACTTTATTGCATCTAAAGCCCAAATATCAGATTCTTTTTCCGGGTGACTTCCTTTTTTAAAGTTCTCAGGAGCTCTTATATAAACAAAGCCTATATTGTCTCTTGGAGAAACAGACCTGCCAGTGGAAGCACATGTTGAGGACCCAAAGTCTGTTAGCAAAGCATTGCCTTTTTCATCAAGAACTATGTTGTCTGGCTTTAAATCGCCGTGAGTTCTTTTAAGTTTGTTATGAGTTTCTGAAATGCCTGTGCTAATATCTTTAATATATTTATTAACCTCTTCTATAGAAAGGCCGTTGTTAAAGAACTTTCTGTCACCTTTGTCATTAAGCACATCTGCTAAGGTCTTTTCATATCTTGGCATGACAATGAAGGGCTTGCCTTCCTCATCAATTTCAAGTTTTCTAGGCACAACATTTGAACATGCAGCAAGTTTTAGAGCTTCTTTTTTCATAGCTTTAATAGGACTAATGTTCCTTTCTTGCATTTGTTGTTGAGCTACCTCATTAGGGTACAGGATTTTGATAGCTACTTCTTCATCCATAATAGAATCTTGGCCATGATAAACTATCCCCCAGCATCCTCTCCCTAATAAGCCTTTTAAAGTATATCTTTCTGATTTTATGATATTCTCAAGATTAGAATCTGAGCTTGAAACTAGGTTTTCTTGCTCATCTTTAATATTCACAGCTACTTCTGGAGGTTTCATTCTTGTTCCACCCCTTCTAGTAGCTTGTTTATAGAATACTCAAAGGCATGAGACTTATTCCTGAACCTGCCTTTACGAATATTTTCCATAACTTTGAGTGCAGTATCTTCATCAACAGATATGCTTAGTTTTATTTTCAAATGTAACCACCGTCCAAGCTCGTATTGAGTAGTATAGGGTACTACTCATTTATAAATCTTTCGGTTTTTTAACCACTTATAAGTAGTTACTTAATTATTGGGCATAACTTTATAAAATTCATTAAAGAACTAAATAACATGAGCCGTATATGCATAGTAAAGAAGGAGAAGTGCAACCCAATGGGTTGTGGGGATTATCTTTGTATTAGAGTGTGCCCTGTTAACAGGAAAGGAGATGAGTGCATATTTAAGACTGATGATGGCAAAGTAGGCATTAATGAGGAGTTATGCATTGGTTGTGGTATCTGCCCTAAGAAATGCCCTTTTGAAGCCTTGGACGTTGTTAACTTGCCAGAAGAGCTGAAAAAAGAGCCTGTTCACAGATATACAGAGAATGGTTTTGCTCTTTATAATCTTCCTATCCCTATAAACAACAAGGTTGTTGGTATTATTGGAAAGAATGGTATTGGAAAAACCACTGCTTTAAAGATTCTTGCAGGTGTTGAAAAACCTAATCTTGGCAATATAGGAAAGCCTGCTGGTTATGATGAATTAATAGATTATTTTAAGGGTAGTGAAGCCCAGGGATTCTTTGAAAAACTAAAAAAAGGAAAAGTAACTGTAAGCTATAAACTCCAGCAAGTAGACTTAATTCCAAAGCAATACAAAGGAAAGGTTAAGGATTTATTAAAAAAAGTTGATGAAAAGAATGAGTTAGATAAGATTGCTGATGTTCTTGAACTCAATGAAATATTAGACCATGATATTAAAAAAATTAGTGGTGGTGAGTTGCAAAGAGTAGCAATAGCTGCTTGTGTACTGAAAAAAGCTGATGTTTATTTTTTTGATGAGCCAACAAGCTATTTAGATGTTAAACAAAGATTAAAAATTAGTAGCTTTATAAGAAGCTTAGTAAATGAGAACACAGGTGTAATGGTTGTTGAGCATGACTTAATAATCCTTGACTATATGGCTGACTTGATTCATTTAATGTATGGTAAATCTTCTGCTTATGGAGTTGTTAGCCAGCCAAAATCAGCAAAAGCAGGTATTAATGTTTATTTATCAGGTTATTTAAAAGAAGAGAATGTTAGGTTCAGAGAGCAGGAAATTAAATTTGAAGCAAGACCTCCTGTTGATATAAAGAAAATAAACTTATTAACAGAATGGGAAACTTTCAAACATAAATTAGGAAAATTTGAATTAGAAGCAAATAAAGGAAATATCTATAAACAAGATATTGTTGGTATTCTAGGGGAGAATGCTATTGGAAAAACCACTTTTGTAAGAATATTAGCAGGAGATATAAAAGGACATGAACTAAAAGGATTAAGGATGAGCTATAAACCACAGTATCTTGAACAAAATAATGAGCTTGTAATAAATTTTCTTCAAGAAGCAGTACAAAAATATGATGTTCAATTAATTAGGCCTTTAGAACTAAAGCCTTTATTTATGAGAAAGCTAAATGAGCTTAGTGGAGGAGAATTGCAAAGAGTGTGGATTGCAAAGTGCTTAAGCCAGGACTCAGACCTTATGCTAATGGATGAGCCCTCTGCTTATCTAGATATAGAGCAAAGACTAAGATTAGGCAAGATAGTAAAGGACATGCTTAAGATTACAGAAAGAAGCGCCTTAATAGTTGACCATGACTTATTATTCATAGACACAATATCTGACAGATTAATTGTTTTTGAAGGAAAGCCAGCAATACATGGAATAGTAAAAGGACCTTTTTCAATGGAGCAAGGCATGAACAATTTCTTGAAAAACATTGAACTAACCTTTAGAAGAGATGAGGAAAGTAAAAGACCAAGGATTAATAAGCCTGGAAGCCAGAAAGACGAAGAGCAGAAGAAGAGTGGGAAGCTTTACTATGCTTAATTATTATTTTTATTAAATCCACAATCCTTTTATAACCATTTAAATTCCTCACACCAGAAATGCTCTTAATAAAACCAAACCCAGATATCACAGACCAGGACATACAAAATGGCAAGAAATCATTAGAAGAGTTCTTGATAAAACCTCGAACACCAGAAAACACTGAAAAAGGATTAATATATGCAATTCTGACTAGAGGTAATCAATCAATCACGAGTAAGAAACGCATGGAAAGAGCAGAAAAAGATGGATTAACAGCTTTAAAGTATTGGGTTGGGTTAGGAAAAAAGTATTGCTTGCCTTATATAAGAAACATCAGGTTTTATAATGGAGTATGGCTGAGTATACTAGACTCATATTATTACCTAGAAAACAACAAAGACTGGTTTGAACAGATAAGAACAAACCCTTATGAGTTAAGAGATGACATGGATAAAAACATTGGATTTATGGGATTAAAGATAGCTTCTCTATGGCTCAAGAACTGTGGACAGAACTTTGTTGCTATAGATAGAAAAATACTGAAATACATACGAGATCAGGGATTTGAATATAACAAATTCACACCAAAAGGAAAACTAGATGTTGTACATTTCAGTAAAAAGGATTATCAAAGAGCAGAGGATTTCATAATAAAATTAGTGAATAATGATAAACGATTCCATGGGCAAGATTACCAACCTTTAGCCTTATTTGATGCTACAATCTGGAGCAGGTAAAGCAACATGGTAAAGCCAAAAGAGCAAAAAATCCTCATAATATTATCAATTATCTTAGTGGTCTTCATCTTGTTCTCTGCGAGCTTTTTTATGGTTCTTTTTGACAAGAGCTTTTATAACAAGAGCTTTGATAAGTATGGTGTATATGATGAACTCGGAGTAATTGATGTTAGGAACACAATTGATTATTTAATTAATTATTTAACTAATGAAAATACTGAAATTAATGAATTAGTCGGGTTTATGCCTGAGGAAAAAACTCATCTAGAAGATGTAAAGAATATTATTATCTGGTTAAAAGCTCTTAGTATAGCCTCCTTTGTATTATTAATCATCTTTATCATGCGTCTTAGTATTCTAAAAGACTTTAAGCCTAATCTCAAAAGAATCTTTATTTATAGTTCTATAAGCACCCTGGCGGTTCTTATCATTATCTTTGTTCTTAGCCTTAATTTTCCTGCTTTCTTTGATGTTTTTCACAAAATCCTCTTCCCCCAAGGTAATTATATGTTCCCTGCTCATTACTTATTAATAAAACTCTTTCCACAAAAACTTTTTATGGACTTTGCAAGAAAAATGTTTTTTCACACAGGAATTTTAAGTCTAATACTTTTATTCTTAGGCTCTTCCTCTGCTCTGGCCATCCGTAATACCAGACGCAATTAGATGAGCAACACGTATGGCTTCAGGAACATTAGCCCTTGTGCAAGTAATCTTTAACAACTTCTTTGTATCTTCAAAGCTTATACCAATATGTTGGACATAGATATCATTTATCTTAACAGGCTTAGGCATCTTTTTTATTATCTCAATCTTTTTCTTCATATCAAGCTTTTCCAAAGCATTAAACAACTTCTTGTAATCAGGATATTCTCTTATCACAACAACAACAGGAATACCTGTTTCTTTATTCAAATTAATAGGATTAATAACATTAAACCCAGCCACTGCTATGCCATCAAGAAAGATTGCCTGTATCTGAGGCCTGAACTTGCACTCATTAATCATCTCAATAATCTTCATAGTAGCATCCTCACCATCCTTTTCAACATGGCATGATAATAAGCCATCCATAAAATTTCCTCCCCTATAAACAGTTCCCACAACCAGAACATACCTCTGCAAAGGGTCAAACTTGTCAAAAGGAGCATCATCAATTCCTATAACACGGAGTTCTTTTTTCATAAAAATCACTTTGTTATTTTTATGGAAAGGAAAATTTTAAATTTTCCTTTTTCATTTCAATCTCCTTGCAAAAGTCAAAAAACCTGTATGAGCATGATCTTTGGTCCTGGGCCTTGCTCTTTTCTCATCAACTGTCCATTCTCTTTCAATAACTTCAATAATTTTTTCTAACAAAAATTCTTGTGGCAAAGCCTTTACAAATTTTTGCACTTGATTAATATTAGGAAGATAAACAACAAGGAAAGCTCCAATTTTAAGCACTTTTTGCGCTGTTTTTAATGCTTTCCAAGGCTCTGGCAAATCAAGAATAAATACATCAATATTTTTTTCTTTAATCTTAGTGTGAGTATATATATTCCCTTCTTTAACAATCACATTCTTTAATCCAAGAGACTCAACATTCTCTCTTGTTACTTCAAGACTCTTCTTGTCATTATCATAAGTTATAACTTTCTTGGCAAGCACTCCTAGAAAGCATACTAGTGCTCCTGAACCACTTCCAGCATCCAACACAGTAGAGTCTTTTGTGATGCCTGTGTTGCTAATAATAGCTCCTATGTCTTTCAATGTAATGATTTGAGCAAGCCTCTTAATTCTTTTGTAATGGTCAAGAAAAACAGGGTCAAGAATAATGAATTCATGGGTGCCAACCCTTACTGTAGAGCCAGCTTTCTTTAATAAATTTTTTTTGCTTATAATGCCGTGCTTTGTATGATAATCCTTGCCAGTATCAACATAGTGCTTTTCAAAGCCAGAAAGCTTAATCTCTCTGTCTAAATCCTTTACAAAGGTTTTTTTCTCTTTCTTAATAAG
>DAOWFR010000019.1 GCA_030637925.1 Methanobacteriota archaeon | reverse complement strand
CCACTGGTCTTGGCTTTGCTCCTAGGAATAATTGCTGGGATGTTTGCACAATCCTTGTGGTATCACATGCTGTTCCTTTACAATCAGCAGCAGTAAGGATAATATAATCAACTGTTACAGGCTCTTCATAGGTGCAATAAGCATCTGGCTGGCCAGGATTATTACAAACTCCTACCATGCCTTTTTCTTCTGTGCAATCAGCATCACTTACACATTCAGGAATACTAGCACAAGCCTCATGCTCTACCTCATTACAAACCGCTCTTTGAAATGACAACGAATCCCTCTGCCCTTGATAAGGCAAATCATTAAGATACATGGTTGGACTGCCTCTTGCTTCTCTGGCTATTGCTTTTTGCATTGAAGTTCTTAAAAGCTCTTTGCCTTCATCACTCTCCAAGCAATTTCTTAGTGTCTCAACATCCATGTTATTCTCCAAGGCACAGGCTTCCCAGTTAGTATCAACATTACTCATATCTTTGTTCTGGCAAATAATGAAATCCATGTATTTATAATCCTCTGAATAATAGCTCTTGGCGCATAGCTGCACAATATTGCCTTTAACCTCTTTTTCTCCGTGCAGGCTCTGGAACTGGCCAGGACTAGGCTCAGTTACAATATAATCTAAATGAAAATCTATTGCATTGCCCATGCTCTCAAGCACTGGGTAAAAACCATCCTCAACCTGGGTTCCAAAAGGGCACTGGCTCATAACATAGAACTCTACCTTTATTTTTTCTCCCTTAAACCCTTCTGAAATTTCTGGAGCAGTTGATTTGTCTAGTAAAAAAAGGATTACAACAATTGCTAATATAATAATTATAATCCCTGATACTGCTGTGTAAAGGTTGGTTGGCTTCTTTTTTTTATGAACTGGCTTATGACTCTTTTCTTTTGTTTTCTTGTGTGGCTTTTTATGCTCACTGACATGATGCTCTTCTTCATGCTTATGTTTTTTTGAAGTTTTCAAAAATAACACCTCCCAATGTATCTATATGAATCATTTATGTTTTAAAAAGAGTTAAAACTCAGTATTTAAAAAGTTTGTCTAAAGAACCAGTAAAAACCTGTTTTTTCTTAACCTTCTTTGTCTAATTCTTCTTTTTTTCTTTTCTTTCCTTCCTTCTTTATATCCTCTGCTAAAATTCTTAGAATCTCGTTTTTAGAAACTGTTTTTCTTAGCTTGGAAGCAAGCTTATTATCCTTTAGTTTTGTCTCAACCCAGTCAGCTATTTTGTTCTTTTTAAGACTCACGTTCTCTTCAAACTCTGCCTTGGTCATATCAGATGTTAGTTTAAACAACTCCTTCTTGTTAATTACCTTTATAACCCCCTTCTTAGGTGCTGGTTTTAAGGGCTGTCTTTCTTTTAAGCGCTGAGTTTCAAGCACATCTACTGGTTGTTTTATTCTTTTTCTATATGTAGTTGTATGAAGGAATATTATTAGCAAAAAGATTATAATAGAAGCCCCAAATAGGATTAGAATTATTGGTAAAGCTTCTGAAAGGTTAATTTTGAATAACAAGGATTTTCTTAAAAGCTCTGATGCCAGTACAAAGGGATTATACTTTATTATACTTGACAAGGCAGGTGCAATGCTCTCCAAAGGAATGACCAGGTTGGATAAGAACATAAAAAGTGAGCCAAGCACTATTGAAGCCATTATTGCACCTTCTTGTGTAGAGAATAGATAACCAACAGCCATACCCAACACAATAAAGAAAGTTGTTGTTACAAATACTATTAGCAGAGTTAATAAGGCATTCTTAAATAAGGGTATGTGTAGAAAATAATTAGCCAGCCCAAGAATAATCAGGGTTTGTAATACTATTACTATAAAACTGGTTATAAACGTGGTTACCACAAAGAACTCTGGTCTTGTGGGTGTGATAACATTCCTAAAAAAAGCCTTGGAATTCTTTTCAAACATGATAAGGGTGCTGGATAAGAGCAGAGCAACAAACATTATTACAAGAACTAAAAGGAATGGAAAGGTAAAGGTCAGCTTTGATGTCTCTGAGACTATTGGCTCTATTCTTGTGTTCACAGGGCTTACTATGGTCTCTGCTCTTGTCACAGCTATGCTCTCAAGATTCTGCTTGCTCTTCTCAAGAGCATCTTTTAGCTCAATAAAACTGCTCTGTATGCTTGCAAGGTTGTTCTTTGCAGAGTCTAATTTTTCTTTGGCATCCTTGCTGAGCTTCTTGTTCTTATCTAGCTCTGACTCAAGCTTTGAAAGAGAAGTAGATATATCATCAATAGTATCTATTAAGTCCTGGATTTTCTCAGGTGTTGTGTTGTACAAATCCAAAGTTTCATTTCTTAACTCATCAAACTCTTCCATTATCTCTTCTGATTCATTACCCCAATAGTCATATGTATCAATCAGTATATCAAGATATTCCTCAGTCTCATTAATCAGTTCAAGACCTTTCTCCTGTACTTGGGTAATGGTTTCATTAAGTGAAGAAATGCTTGTATTTATGTTTGTGAGACTAATCTCTTTCATATCAAACTTCATTGCCTCAATGCTTGTCTTTGCTTTTTGTAAGTCAAGCATCAAGAGATTTATCTTTGGATTAATCTCTTCTAACAACACCAAATCAGAGTTTATGTCTTGAAGAGTGGTGTTGATTCTTGAGAGAAGAACTTGGGTCAAAGAATAACTCAGCTCCTTTGACTCTATTTCAAGAATGACTGAAATAGAATCTATAATCTTATACACAAGGTTCATTCTGGAATAATCAACTAAAAACCTTAATTCATTCCTTTGCTCATTGCTTATCTGAAAGTCTTGGGGAAAGATTATGCATGTGTGGATAATGCCTTGCTCTATTTTCTTAACACAGCTCTGCTCATCCTTGAATTCCTGAACATAGTAATGGCTCTGTTTAAGAGACTCTACAAAAGCGTTAGTAAGATTATTATGTGTGGGAGAATAGTAGCCTATGCTTAGCTCATATGAGGCTTTGCCACTAAAAGCCAATCCAACTAGCAGGATAATGAGAAGAGGCCCTATAAGTACTATAAAAGCAGAAGCCCTGGCCCTGAGTAGGAGCTTGAAATTCTTTTTTATAATACTGGTTAACTTCATTTTATTCTCATATTATTTGCCTGTTATCCTAAGGAATAGTTCATCCAAGCCAGGCCTTGAGACCTTGATATCAAGCAATTCTTCTTTCAGAGTTTCAAGAGTGTGAAGTAATTCATGAAGCACGATTTGAGGCTGGTCAGAATAAATAATAAGCTCTGAGCCTTTTATCCTAATATCAAAAACCCTGGTTCCAAGCTTTTTTATGGCTCTGGCAATATTAGCATAACTACCTGGATAAGTCTGTATTCTTATCTCCTGGGATTCTGCATACTTGGTCTTTAATCTTGCAGGACTGGCAACATCAAGAATCCTGCCATCCTTGACAATAGCTATTCGTGAGCAGAAATTCTCAACTTCTGATAGATGATGACTTGCAATAATAATGGTTGTTCCCTTCTTATTAATCTTCTGAACAAGACTCCAGATATGATCTCTGAGCAAAGGATCAAGGTCTGATGTTGGCTCGTCAAGAATCAGTATCTCGGGGTCATGAATCAAAGCACAAGCAATATCAAGCCTTCGCTCCATACCACCTGATAAGTCTCCTGCTAAAGTGTTTTGCGCCTGTCTCAAATCCATCAAGGTAAGAAGGATGGTTGCGTTTGATTCAAGAGCTTTTTTAGGAAGATTATATAATGAGCCAAAATAATTAAGATTTTCTCTTACTGTGAGCTTCTTGTAAAAAGAAGGCTCTTGGCTTCCAAAGCCAAACAAATTCCTAGCAAGTTTTTGCTGCTTATAAACAGAGGCATACAAGGGCTTGTTTGTTTTTCTTTTTGTCTTAACAAAATAATCATACCTAAACTTAACATCTCCTTCCTCAGGAGCCAGGTAGCCTATCAAATTCCTGAGCAGAGTGGTCTTGCCACTGCCACTAACCCCTACCAACCCAAAGATTTCTCCTTCATAAATATCAAGGGATACTCTTTTAAGCACTGTCTGCTTTCCAAACCTCTTGGTAAGGTGCTGAATCCTTAGAATGGGTGCTCGTTGCATAATAAAAGAATACTAAGTTTGGTATATAAAGTTTGCCATATAAATAAATTATTTAACTGTTATTAAAAAAATATTAAAAAGAACAGGGTTTCTCCTATAAAACAAAATGAAAATCACTATCAGCACATCCAGGAAACAGGAATTAATAGATATTACTGACAAAGTCAATGAGCTTGTCAAGAAGAGCAAGGTAAAAGAGGGCATCTGCAATGTGTTTGTTAAGCATGCAACAGCAGCAATAATCATTAATGAGAACTATGATCCTAATGTTTGTATTGATTTTCTTAATGCTCTTAACAAGGCTTTTCCAGACCATGCTGGTTATCTGCATGATAAAGTTGATAATAATGCTGGTGCTCATATAAAGGCAGCAGTTCTTGGGCCGAGTGAAACTATACCAATAGAGAATGGGAAGTTAAAACTAGGTAGATGGCAGTCAATCATGGTAGTGGAGTTGGATGGACCAAGAAGTAATAGAGAGGTAGAGGTTAGGATTCTTACTTAGTACATATATCAAGTATCATCTCTGCCTGGCCAGGATACAAGGGCAGTATTTCAAAACCTTGCACTTTTTCCTTTGCTCTAGAAGTGCATCCAAGATTAACAAAGCTTATGTTTGTTCTTTCTACTGACAGATTAAAGCTTATCCCCCAGCTAATCAGGGTATCATCAAGAATGTTAGAGATTGTATTGTTGGCTGCATCACAGCTAATAAGACCATTACAGTCTATGTAAGGAAGATGAGTCTTTGCACAATCAGTTATTAATTCTGCTAAAGAGAGGTTATGACACTCATTAACATTGGTCTTGGTTATACTTATTAAAAAGTTGGTTGCTATCTCCTTATTCTTATATCTTTTTTGTATGTTTTTAGGAGGAGTACTAACCTTCTGGATTGTGAATATTAGAATAGCAGTTATCACTATGATTACTATGATTAT
>DAOWFR010000048.1 GCA_030637925.1 Methanobacteriota archaeon | reverse complement strand
TATATTAGCAGGCCAAGAAGTATGTGTTGCCAGTACAAAAGCATTTGTTAACCAGGCAACCCTTTTATTAAAGATTGCACAAGCATTTGGTTTTAAGGTTAATCTTACTAATCTTGCTGATAAGATAAAAGACTTATTCAAAAATAAAGAAGAAATAAAAAAAATAGCAGAAGAAATAGCCAAGTCAAAAGACCTTTATATCATTGGGAGGGGTCTTACTTATCCTGTTGCAAGAGAAATAGCTCTAAAGATAAAAGAAATCAGTTATATACATGCAGAAGGAATGATGGGAGGAGAATTAAAACACGGCACAATGGCCTTAATAGAACAAGGAACACCTGTTATTAGTTTAATAAATAACAAAGACCCTGATATTGTATCTAATACAAAAGAAGTAGAAGCAAGGGGAGCAAAGATAATAACCATAACAAACAACAAAGACATAGATAAAGAAAAAAACAGCATATACATTAAGACAGGCAATGATGGCAAGTTCGGAATATTAGCAACCATAGCAGGGCAGTTAATAGCTTATTATGCTGCTGACAAGCTAGGAAGACCAATAGACAAGCCTAGGAACTTGGCAAAGAGTGTGACGGTTAAGTGAAATGAGAAACTTTTTATTATATTCTCTATTCCTCTTCTAAGATGAGCAAAAAGAAAGAAAGAAAAAATGTAGAAATTCGAGGTAAAAATTCTCCTCAGAAGGAAATATCTATCAAAATTAATGATGAAATTAAAATTAGGGATAAATCATTTTGGAGAGAACTTCTTAATCTTAAGTTTCTTATTCCTACAATAGTTTCAATCGTAGCTATTTTTATTGCATTGAATATACATTCTCCTTTTAATCTACAGATTTATTCAAGTGGAACATATATTATGCTTGGGAATGGCTCGGAAGATGCTTTAAGTGAACCCAATTCTATGCAATCAATGTTTTTTATTACTCCGATAGAATTTATAAATAAGGGGAATAAACCTGGAGTAATAGAAGACGTGTATTTTACTCTTAGGAAAGATGAAAAAACTGTGAAATACTTTTCGAGATATGAGGTTGATATGATTAAAATGCATGAAAAAGAGCATTGGAATGCATTAGAGATTTTGAATAAACCATTTCAAAGCTTCATAATACAGAATGAGGGCGGCGTATCGAAAGCAATTCTTTTCTTCTCAGATCCAACAAGTGAGGGAATGCCACCAGAAGTAGGTGAATATATTATAGATATTTATGTAAATTCTTCTGGTTCAGAAGAATATCAAAATATGCGGTCTTTTAAAATTACCATAAGAGAGGATGCTTTAGAACTCTTAAGACAGAATCACCCGGTTTTTTTTCGAAGTCCAAAAGGATTTAGTTTTATTATTTTTAGTCCTACGAATTCAACAAGTAATTGAAAGCGTCGAATGGTTTAGGAAGCTGTCTCACCAAACCTTTTTATATCTCTTCTATTTCTCTATCCCTATGAAGCAAGAACTAACCTCACTAGACCTTTATTATCTGGTCCAAGAATTCCAGGATTTAATAGGCGCTCGTATAGACAAAATTTATGAGCAGGAAGAGGATAAGAATGAATTCTTGTTTATTTTTCATAAGAGTGGTGTTGGTAAGTTAATGCTTAGGTTTAATCTTCCTGGGTTAGCTTATCTTACTGATTATAAACAAATATTTCCTGATACTCCTCCTGGTTTTTGTGTGTTCCTAAGAAAGCATTTAGCCAGTGCAAGGATTAAAGAAATTCGACAAAAGAGTTTTGAAAGAATATTAGAGATTGTGTTTACAACTAGAGAAGGTATTAAAATACTAATCTGTGAGTTGTTTAGCAAGGGCAACATGCTCTTACTAGAAGAAGATTATAAGATTAGGGGTCTTTTAAAGTCTCAAAATTGGCAGGCAAGAACTATTAGAGGAGGCATAAAGTATGAGTACCCTCCAGCGCAGCTAGACACTCTGAGTGCTAGCGAGGAGCAATTAAAAAATATTATAACAAAGTCAAAAAAGGATTCTATTGTCAAGACTTTAGCTATTGATTTAGGTTTAGGAGGTTTATATGCAGAGGAATTGTGTAAGAGAGCTAAGATTAACAAAGAGAAAAAAAAATTAGATGATAATGAGTTAAAAAAATTGTTCAAGGAATTAAAAGGTTTATTTGATGAGAAAATTAAGGCTAATAACTTTGAAGGTGAACTGGTGCCTTTTTCATTAACTGCAGGCGCTGGAAAACAATATGACAGCTTTAACAAGGCCTTGGATGATGTTATCACAGATAAGGTTGTTAAGGAAGCAGAAGCAAAGTTTGTAAAAGAAAAACAGACTAAAGAGGACAAGGTAAGTTTAATAATTAAGAAGCAGGAAGAGAGATTTAAAGCCTTGGAAAAGAGCGCTAAAGATAATCAGAGAAAAGGAGAGTTAATCTATGAGCATTACACTGAGTTAAAAGAGCTTCTTGACAATATCAATTCTGACAGGAAGAAGATGAAGTGGGAAGTATTGAAGAAAAAATACAAGAAGAACAAGTTAATAAAAGATATAAATGAGAAAAAAGGATTAATAACTCTGGAATTATAATTATTTTATCTTTGGAATTGTAGTGAGCAATAGTTTTGTAACTTTACCAACATTATCTTTAAACACTCTTGTTATCTCATCCCATGTAACAGGCTCTTCATCTTCTTTCCAGCAATCATAATCAGTATTCATAGCAATAGCAGCATAAGGAATTCCAACTTCATTGGCAAGTATGCACTCAGGAGCAATACTCATGTTAATGATATCAGCACCCCACATTTTGAAAAGCTTGGATTCAGCTTTTGTACTGAACCTAGGACCTTCTATTGTTATAACAGCCCCAGCATCATGAGTTTTGAACTTAAGTTCTTTACAGGTTTTAATAAGTATCTCTCTTAATTCCTTTGAGAAAGGTTCAGGCATAGAGGTATGTTTTGCCCCATCCTTAAAATGCTCAAAGAATGTGATTTCTCTATGACGCGTGAAATCAATGAACTGGTTAACAACAACAAAATCTCCACGCTTTATCTCTTCTCTTAAAGAGCCACAAGCAGTTGTTGCTAATATATGAGTAACTCCCTGCTCTTTTAATGCATGAATATTAGCTCTGTAATTAACTTTGGTTGGAGTAATCTCGTGTTTTCTACCGTGTCTTGCAAGAATAACAACATCAACATCCTTAATCTTTCCAAGCTTTAAAGCACTGCTTGGCTTGCCATAAGGGGTATTTACTTCAATATCCTTTGCATTCTTTAGAATATCAGGATTATCAAGACCGCTTCCGCCAATTATGCCTATTTTTACCATTTCCAGAGGAGAGAAGCAAGAGAGCATTCTTAAATCTTTTGCTTAGAACAAGTATAACTAGATAAATGAAAGAATTCCTAAAAAATCTTTTTTTCTCCGATTTTTTAGCATAGCATTATTTAAAACCCTGAGAGCATTGGAAACAACGACAAAAAAGCCTTAATATTCCTAACTAATTAGAAGAGTTTATATATTATTTTTAATTATTAAATTGAAATGAATAAAAAAATCTTGATTTTATTAATATTAGTTATTATTTTATTAATTCCATTTACATTATCTTATGATTTAAGTGATTTTCCTAAATTTATTGAAAAATCTGTAAATTCGTCAAGGGCAAGAAAACAACAAAAGCTTTTTAAGTAACTAACGAAGATTTATTTAATTAGTATGGATTTGATAATAAAAAAGGTGTAAAACATGAGAATATTACTTATTAGTCCCAACATCACCGGTGTAAAAGGAGGTATTAATAGGATACAACCTCCTCTCGGCATAGCTTATATTGCAAGTGTTGCTAGACAAGCAGGACATGATGTTTTTATAAGAGATACCGCACTTGAAGGCTACCATAACCAAGTGGAAGATGGTAATGAATTGATAACTATTGGAGAAAGTAATCAACAGATTAAAGATTTTATTGGAAAAATGAATCCTGATGTGGTGGGCGTAACAGCCACTCTTTCTAATCTTGAAACCTCTGCGTTAAACATCATTAAATTAGCAAAAGAAGTCAATCCAAGCATTGTTACTGTTCTGGGAGGTAATCACATAACATTCTCTAACAAAGATTTTGATGTAGATTATGTTATTAAAGGAGAAGGTGAAATCGCTTTTGTTGAATTATTAAATAATTTAGAGAAAAATATTAAACTAAATAAAATTATTAATGGTGTTCATTTTAAAGATCTTGATAAGATACCATTTCCTGCAAGGGATATTATGAATATGGAAGGATATTTTAAGATTAATCTCTTTCATTCTAGCAGAAGTGATAGGAGAGTCTTGAATGTTATGAGCAGTCGTGGTTGTCCTCAGAAATGTTCTTTTTGCACCACTCCAAAAATGTGGGGTCGTAAGGTTCGCTTCAGAAGCGCTGAGAATGTATTTAATGAGATTCAGGAATGTGTTGAAAAATATAGTATTGAAGAAGTGCAGTTTGAGGATGATACGCTCACTCTTAATATCAAGAACCTATACAAATTGTGTGAATTACTAAAG
>DAOWFR010000054.1 GCA_030637925.1 Methanobacteriota archaeon | reverse complement strand
ATTAGCTATTTGCTTAGTTCTATTATCTGTGGTAGGAAAACAACAAATTTCGTTATTTGAGGATTCTTTAATAACTGACGCTGTTGTTTTAGAAACAAGAAATCTCACTCCAACTATAACTGAGGAAAAACCAGAAATTAGCTACGAGAATATATCTTTTGAAAATATAACACGAGAAACAGCTTTAAATGCAATTTTACAAGCAGAAAAAGATATGCAAGAAATGCAAGAAGCTGGTTTTGCTGTTGTATGGGTTAATGATACTTTGATAGAAGCTAAAAAATATTTTGAAGGAGAAAATTATACAGCTTTATTGGAAGATATTAGAAAGATAAGTGATTTGGAAAAAAGAGAAAAAGCTAGAGCATTATTGATAGAAGCACAAAAGAAAATTGGAGTGCCTGTTGATTATAAAAAGGTTTTAGAGAAAACAAAGGCGATAAGTGAAAGAAAAAAGAAAACATATGAAATTAGTGATTATCTAAGAGCATCAGAGTTAAGAATAAAGGAAATTGGAGAAACATTAGAAAGAGGGCTTTCATCATCTATATTTAAAGACTTAATAACAGGAGCTGTTGCTGCAGAAACAGGGAACCTTACTCCAATGGGTGGTTTAGATATGACAGCTGCTTCAGAGCTTCTTGATAAGGCTAAAGTAGAATTTAAAGAAGAAAGATATGATGATGCTACTGCTTTATTAGCTGAGATAGAGCCAAAAATAGATGAAATTAGATCAGAAAATACTTTATTTAAGACTGTTTATAGGGCAGGAAAAGAAACTACTATCAACTTTATAAAAGAGCATTATATTGCCATAATTATCACTTCTGTTATAGTCATTATTATTTTCTTATTATCCTATAATAGAATTATGGTTAAGGTATTAAAAAGAAAATTGCAAGATATGAATGTGGAGAAAGATGTTTTAACAGAGTTAATGAAAAAAAGCCAATCAAGTTATTATTCAAAAGGTGCTATACCAAAACAAACCTATGAAATTAAAATTAGTAAATATAAAGAAAGAATGCTGAAGATAAAGCAACAATTACCTGTTATACAAGCTAGGTTAGAGAAATTAGCTAAGATTAAGAGATGATTTAAATGATGCCAATAGAAAGCTTTAGAAGATATAGAAAAATTGATTTAATAGCTATATTAGTTTTAGCTATTCTATGGGCTATCATTACCTCTATTGTCAATATACCAAACAATCAGCTTAGTTTTATGCTCGTATTATTTATAACAACAATGTTTATGGCCTTTACAGCTTTCTTTATAAGAAAAATAGGAGCAGTTAGTTTGTTTTATTTGTTAGGAGCAATAATTACAATCCCGTTTAATAATTTAGGTGGTCTTGGATTATATAAAATCCCTATTTTATTAATGGTTGGAATCATATTTGAGCTATTCTTTTTATTATTAAAAATAGAAATAAAAAATATACCATTAGATGTTATATTAGGAGCTGCTTTCTCTATGGCTTCTATACCATGGATTATGTTCTTATTGTTAGTAACTGAACAAACAAAAAATATAATGCCTTCTGTCTGGAACTTTGCTTTAACAGCCTTTATTATTGGCGTAATGGGAGCAACTGTTATGTTTTTAATTTGGTATAACATAAAAGGATTAAAGCCAATAATAAAGTTTGAGTATTCTGTTTAAGTTTCTTCGACCCCACCAAAAACTTCTTGCTCAGGATAAACAATGATTCCTTTTCCACTTTGTATTTGCATAGCAACAATCTTTTTCTGAAAACCAGTTCCTCTTAGTTTTAGAATTTCAATAGCTGATTCCCTTATATTCCTTTTTTGAATATTATATAAAATAATAACGCCATCTGCTAAAAACTCCTCAACATTAGATGCAGTTAATTTAACTGGTATTTCAGTTGACTCTGTTATTAAGAAAGAAGTAGCCCCCATATTTTCAAGTAATCTAAATAATTGTTCAATATAAATCCTATAAGTTTCTTCTTTACCAACAAAAGCAGCAGCAATAGCGGATAAGCTGTCAACAACTACTCTATCTGGCTTAAAGCCTTTTGGGAATAGAACAGGTTTTACATCAATTAAAAGCTCACCTTTAGCTTTCTCTAATAAAGCTTCTACCTGCCTTGTAATTGCAAATGGATCATATCTCTTAATTATTAGCTTGCCCTCTTTTTCTAGCTTTTCTATATTCCAACCAAAGTCGTACATATGCTTTCTTAACCTGTCTTCCGACTCTTCAAATGTCATGTAAATACATTTCTCTCCATTAGTAGCACCATAATTCAAGGTTTGTAATCCAAAGATTGTTTTTCCAGACCCAGGCCCACCACAAACTAAATTAGAAGTTCCTTTTGGAATTCCCTTTTCTAATAAATCATCAAAACCAAAGATACCTGTTTTTACCCATTTACCCCTGTGTTCTTCTTCCTCTTTGTGCTTTGCTTTTTCTACAATACCTTTTACATGTGCTCTTTGCTCTAATATTTGCGCTTCATGCTCTTGAATCTTACCACTTTTTAATTTCTTTTTTATCTCTTCTTTAGTTTTACTTATATCAAAGCCGGGTTTTTTTTTTCTTTTTTTTTCTTTTTTTACTTTAGATTTAACCCCTTTTCTAGCTGCCATTTTATAAATATATTGTCGATATAAAAGTATATAAATGTTTCTATTACTATTTTTACCTATTCTATTATTTTTGACATATTAATTACAAATTTAATAAGCTGTTTATGTTTATATTTAACCTTTAATATTGAAACCACTTACTAAATC
Source organism: Methanobacteriota archaeon (assembly GCA_030637925.1). Classification (GTDB taxonomy): domain Archaea; phylum Nanobdellota; class Nanobdellia; order Woesearchaeales; family SM23-78; genus SM23-78. The sequence goes on along the minus strand of DAOWFR010000054.1, from coordinate 9,142 downwards.
TTAGTTTCAAGTTTCAAGATTAAGTTTATAAGGGTAAAAACATCAGATAGCACTGATTAACGAGTAGTGTCTGACACAAAATGAAAAAATTAAGTAAAAAAATCAGTATTGGAATTGGTTTAACTATCATAATGGCTTTTGCATTTTTGGCTTTTACAAATATCATTGAAGGAGAGGATAGTAGTATTACAACATACCTGGGAGAACAAACTAAAATAGCATCACTTCTTCCACCTCTAAAATTAATTCTTGAAAAAACAAGGTCAACCAGTAATGCTTTGTTTGATATAATACTAACAATTCCAGAAAAATCAAAAAGAATAAGCCCTGGTGAAAATCTGTTGATATCTATTGAATTAATTAACTTTGGAGGGCCTGGAAAAACTGATGTTTCCATATCTTACATAATAACAAATGATGAGGGGGATGTAGTTTTAATAGAGCATGAGAGCAGAGTTGTTGAAACTCAAACATCATTTCTAAAAGAAATTGATCTGCCAGCGTTAAAATACGGGGTCCACAAGGTCCTTGTTGAGCTGCTTTATTCAAATACAAGTGCAGTAGCTACAGGAGAGTTTAGAGCTAATTTGTATTAAAATTTAATATTCTGGTCTTCTAATGGAGAATAATTCTTAAATATCTTCTTTGAATAAAAACATATATAAACTAAAACAGACTGATTTAATCTTAATGCGTCGGTGGTCTAATGGTTACAATTAGCCATAAATGACTGCGGCCTTCCATTAGGGAAGCCTAGACGATAGCCGTATATCCGAGTTCGAATCTCGGCCGACGCATATCTCTTTCAATTTTCTAAATTTTATCATAGTAACAACAGAAAGATTTAAATAATAAGTATTTATTTCTATGAACATATGAAGCTTAAAAGCGAAATTACAATACACAGAGAATATAGTAATAATGAAGTGCCCCCTTGGCCTTCAGATATTTGCGACCATTTGAACTTGCGTATTAATAATGAAGGATTTAATAGCCTGATTAAAAGAGGTAATAAGATAAAAGTTTATCATACAGGACTTGAAGCCATGCTGACTTTTAGAACCAAGAAGTCTAAGTCTGTACTGTCTGGGGTAATATCCATTGGTGATTTTAAGGGGGAGTATTTGCCAGTCACAGAAGAGAAAGCATGGTATCTTGTGAAAATTCTACTTGAATATGAACTGCCCTCTAAAGATTAGAGGTCTTAAAAAAATATTCTTGGATAAGATAAAAAACCAAAAACTAATTAAACACCTTCTCTAACCTCACTAGTAATGACCAACCCCAAGAATAAAGGCTCAATATTAGTAATATGCTCTCATTCAGATGACCAAGTCATTGGTGCAGGTGGAGCCATGGCCAAGTATGCTAATGAAGGCTTTGATATACATACCATTATATTGTCCTTTGGTGAGAGTGTTAAGCCTTATGTAAGGAGAGAAATAATTACAAAGACAAGAGTCAAGGAGGCTCAGAGAGCTGATAAGATTATTGGTGGCAAAGGCGTTACTTTTCTTGGCTTAAAAGAAATGCACTTTGAGCAAGACCTTAAGAACAGAGGGCTGGATAAGAATTTTAAGAAAATAATAAGAGAGCTTAAGCCAGTCAAAATATTCACTCATTCAAGTGATGATGTTCATCCTGACCACAGAGCCACTTTTAAGATTGTTTTAAGAATGTACAAGGAAATGAAATTAAGAGCAGACTTCTACACCTTTGAGGTGTGGCATCTTCTTAATATCAAAAAGAGGAATAAGCCTAAGCTGGTGGTTGATACCTCAGCCACTTTTAAGACTAAGATGAAGGCATTAAAGGCTTTTAAGAGCCAGATAGACTTATCAACCTTTTATAACTACTTGGTCTTGAACAACTTTTTATTCTTTTTGATTAACATAAAGGACTTGTTTAATGGTATAAAGCACAACACCAAGTATGCAGAGGTTTTTTACAAGGTAAGGTAGGATGGCAAAAAAGACTAAGAAGGAAAAGGGAAAAAAAGAGAAAAAGAGAAAAGAAACAAAAGAAGAAGAGTCAAGAAAAAAGAGATTACTAATAGCCACTGATAACTTCTTACCAAGATGGGATGGTATTGCAAGATTCCTCTCAGAGATAATCCCAAGACTAAAGTATAAGTATGATATCACAATAATTGCTCCTGACTTTGGACCATGCGAGGCTGAGAAAGATAAAGTTATCAGACTGGTGAAGATGCCTATAACCAAGTTTAGGATTGGTGATTTTAATCCTGCAAGGTTTGACTATAAGACTATTAAAAGAGAGGTAAGAAGAGCAGACATAGTCTTTTCACAGACCATTGGTTCTATTGGCATGCTCGCAATAATCACTGCTAAAAGGAATAGAAAGAAAGTAATATCATTTATTCACTCAATTGAATGGGAGTTAGTAGCAAGAGCAATAGGTTTAACCCTGCTTATGAAGTATCTGCGTGTATTAACCAAGTTTTTTGTCAGGAAGATTTATAACAAGTCAAGCCTGTTAATAGTTCCTTCTGAGAACATTGCAGAGATGCTTACCTGGCAGAAGATTAAAACCAAGAAAAAAGTAATACACCTGGGAGTTGATACCAAGAAATTTGTTCCTGTTGGTAATAAGATACTTGCTAAGAAGAAGCTAGGCATAGACCCTGATTTCTTTGTGATAGGTCATCACGGCAGGCTAGGAAGAGAAAAAGACCTCTCTACCTTATTAAGAGCCTTTATTCTTGTAAAAAAGACTCATCCCAAAACCATCCTTATAGTAGTAGGTGAAGGTGTTGAGAGTATTAAGAAGAAGCTTGCAAGTGTTACAGGAGTAATTCTGCCTGGAAGTATTAATGATGTGGTCCCTTACCTTCAGGCAATGGATGTTTACTGCTTAACTAGTCTAACAGAGACCACAAGCCTAACAACTCTTGAAGCTATGAGCTGCGGAGTGCCAGTAATAGCAACCAAAGTAGGCTTTGTAAGGGATTATATAAAACCAGGGATTAATGGCTTGTTCTTTAAAGAAGGAAACTCTTATGATCTAGCAAAGCAAATAATGTTCTTAAGAAAGCAAGAAGTCCTGAAAAGAAAGATAAGCCTAGAAGCCAGAAAGATTGTTGAAAAAGAATTCAACTGGGACAAAACAGCCAAGGAAATAGAGGAGACAATTGATGAGGGGGTTTAGAACTAAATCTTCAAACTAGTAACCTTGCTTATGCTATCCTTGTTCATGCTTATACCATAAAGATTATCTGCTTCACTAATCACAGCATCATTATGGCTTATGATAAGGTACTGTGCTTCCCTGCAATAGCCTCTTATGAGCTTTGCAAACTTCTCTGAGTTATGCTTGTCAAGAGCAGCATCTACTTCGTCAAGAATATAAAAGCTTGCAGGAGCATATTCTTGAACTGAGAATATAAAGGCAAGGGCTGTAAGGGTTTTTTCTCCGCCACTAAGGCTTCTTATATCCAAGAATTTCTTGCCAATAATTCTGACCTTTATGGTCATGCCACCAGCAAAAGGGTCTTCTGGGTCTTCAAGTTCAAAGAATGCGTCTCCTTTGGCTGTTAAATTATCAAAGATTCTCTTAAAGTTCTCATTCAACACATCATATGTTCTCATGAATAATTCTTTTTTCTTGCTGTCAATCTCATTAATCATTACAAGCACGTCTTCTCTCTCAGTGCTGAGCTTGTCCTTCTTTTTTAACAATGCCTCGTACTCACTCTGTGCTTTCTCATAAATCTCAAGGGCTTTCATGTTAACAGCTCCTATATCATCCATCATTTTTTCAAATTGTTTTATCTCTTTCTCAATTTTTTCCTCACTCTTATCCTCAAATAAAGGCACTCCTTCGTATTCTTTAAACTCTTCTTCTAGGCCTGCAAGCTCTGCTTTTATACCTGCATTCTCTAATCCTATCTCATTGTTCTTTTGCTCATAATCCCTGATACTATTATCTTTTATAAGTATATTACTCTCAAGCTTGCTTACTTCATCACTCAGCTTTGTCCTATTACTGAACAAGGCCTTGAACTGGACATAAAACTTTTCTTGTTTTTTCTCTTTTTCCTCAAGTTCTTGTTCCTGCTTCTCAATCAGCTCTTTTAATTCTTCTTTTTCTTTTAAGAAATCAGTTTTTTCTTTTTCATGCTGCTTTAATATCTTCTGGATGTTCTCTCCTTCTGGTCCTAAAATATTTTTTATCTCACTCTCATTATTCCTTTGTTCTAACTCTAGCTCATTTATCTCTTCTTTTAGCTCTGTTTTTTTCTGCTCAAAAGAGTTGAGTTCTGCGAGTAATGCAGGGCTTCTTAGTTTTGTTAACTGTTCTCTTAGCTTCTGCTTTTCTTTTTTTAGTTCTGTGAGTTCTGTGTTTTTATCAATGAGTTGTTTTCTTATCTTTTCAAATTCCTTATCAACTTCTAGTAGTTCAGCATCAATCTTTTCTTTTTCTTTCTTACTAGCATCAAGGTCTGCTGAGTCAAGGTGCAAAGTCTTTTCAAGCTTTATAACATCTGCTTCTAGTTCTGCTTTTTCTTTTCTTAGCTCCCCAATCCTTACCTCATTGTTCTTTTTCTTAACATCAAGGTTGGCAACCATACCTGCCAGGTCTTTAATCTCTATTTCAAGTTTCTTTAACCTCTCACCAATCTCCTTGTCCTGGAAGCCTAATCCTTTTCTCCTGGTTCTAAAGCCTCCTTGCATTGCACCACTAGTTTCTATTAAGTCACCTGTAAGTGTGACCATTCTTTCTTTTCCAACACCAAGTTTTCTAGCATTCTCAACATTATCAACCACAAGAGTGCTTCCAAAAACATACTCAAACACCTTTCTGTACTTCTCAGGAAAAGTGATTAAATCAATTGCCAGTCCTTTAACACCAGGATTGTCAAGCCTTCTTAGCTCATCCTTTACCTGTCTTGGCTTTAGCTTGTTCAAAGGCAGGAAAGTGGCAATACCTAATTTGTTATCCTTAAGATACTTTATGCACTTAGCAGCTATTGCATCTGTTTCAACAACAACACTGCCTAGTCTAGGACCTGCTGCTACTTCAAGAGCAAGAGCATACTCATCCTTTACTTGTCCTAGTTCAGAAACAGTTCCTATTATTCCTTTTATTGTGGCTTTTGCTTTTAGCTCCATAACCTTCTTAATAGCAATGCCTCCTGCTAGTGATTCCCTGATACTTGCAGAACGAGCTTTTAAGCCAGACTCCTCTTCCTTTTTTTTCAATAAATTATCCCTTGCACCTCCTAATTGTTTTGCAAGGCTTGAATCATAATCAAGAGCTTTTTCTAATTCATTCTCTTTTTTCTTTAATTCTTCTTTTGAAGCTTTTAGTTTTTCAAGGCTTTCCTTATTCTCCTTCTCAATACCAAGCACTTTTTCTATCTTGTCATCAATAGATTGTATTTTTAACTCAAGCCTGTCCTTCTCCCTTAACAATTCTTGTTGTTTTTCCCTTATCTTATGAACCTCTTCTTGTAACTCATCTGCTTTTTTATCAATCTCAGCAATCTTATTATCTATTTCCTGAGCATCCTCTAACTTATTCTTCTTTCTGAACTCATTAATTCTTTTTTCTACAAGAGCAAAGTCTTTTTCCTTACTTTTAACCTGGGCTTCAAGCTCTTTCTTAGTATTCTCAAGAATTTCAATCTTACCTATCAATTCCTTATAAGTATTATTAAGCTCTGCTCTTCTATCCCCAATCTTTTTTATCTCAGAATCAATTGTTTGTATTCTTTGCTTGTTAAGAGCAACATCAACCTTGAGCTTTTCCACTTCTTTGTGCAGAGCCACTTGTTCTTTTTCTCCTCTTTCCTCAACCTCCTTGTTAATATCCTCAATCTCCTCCTTTTTCTTAGCAATTATTTGTTTTAATTTTTCAACCTCTTTTTTCAAAGCCTCAATCTTCTTATTATTCTCACTTATCTTTTTATCCAGCTCCTGTTTTTTCTCTTTCTTAACCCTTATCTTGTTATCAAGACTAGTAGCCTTGTTCTGCTTAATCTTGTCATTCAGATTTTTGAAACGAAGAGCCTGGTTCTTCTCTTTTTTAAGCTCTTTAAGATAAGTCTCTCTCTCAGCAAGAATAATACCTGCTTCATTCAGCTTTTCCTCAACCCTTGTGAGCTCCCTAACAGCCTTGTTCTTTTTTTCTTCATAAACACTAATGCCAGCAATCTCCTCAATCATGCCACGCCTTTCCATAGGAGTCATTTCTACTAACTGGACAATATCTCCTTGCAGGATAATGTTATAACCATCAGGATTAATCCTTGCCTTACTTAATAGGTCAAGAATCTGTTGCCTGGTTCTGGTCTTTCCACTAATTTTGTAAGTTGACTGGCCATTCTGCTTAACAATCCTGGTAATCTCTAATTCTTCACCAAACTCTTCTCCAAAAATCTTTGAAGTGTTATCAAAATAAATACTAACAATCCCTTCTTTTGCAGGACTCTTCCTCTTACCACCATTATATATTAAATTAGCAGCTTTCTCAGCCCTCATACCCTTGACACTGGCCTTGCCAAGAACAAAGCACAGAGCATCAAGAACATTACTCTTACCAGCTCCATTAGGGCCTAGAACACAGTTAAAATTCTCTCCAAAAACTATTTCAGTCTTTAAAGCAAAGGACTTAAAGCCCTTCATAACAATCTTATTAATTCTGGTCATATCTAATCACTCACCATAAAATTATGAACTCTCGAGGATAAAGTGACAACTCACTATAAATCTAATAAGATAAGAGTATAAAAAGGTTATGGTTTTGCCATACGTTTTTTTGTATGGCAACTCAAAAATTCTTTTTTGAATTTTTGTTGTTTTTAAGAATATTTAAATAAAAAGCTTGATTACCCTCTTATTAGTAGGGGGATAAAATGATATTGGAAAAGATTGTTGCTTTATATATTGCGTCCTCATTAACAGCTATGCCTGTATCTGGGATTAACATTCTAAAAGAAAATATGACTACTCTTGGGCCTGGCACTACACAAACAAGGATTAAGGCTAAGGAGCACTATGCACAAAAAGTTATTTATGAAGAAACAAAAGATGTTGACTTTCCTTGGAATGCTCTTGGTAAGCCTGATGCAAAAACAGATCCTGGAGCTGCTTATGCTATTATACACCAAGGAGGAGTGTTGACTCTAAAGATGTCAAAGCCTTTTGCATTCTACACCTTCTATGATTCAGGTCGAATAGTTGCAAAAAAAGGATGCAATTGCACGGTTGCAGCGAAAGTACCCATTGAAGATACCTATGCCTGGAGAGAAATACTTCCTGGTGTTGTGCCAGGAGGAATAAGTATACATCAAAGTTCAGGGGTCTGGGTAGACACAATAAAAATAATTAATATAGGGGATAAACCAGCTTATATAGATGCTGTTATAGGGTATGGTTATGATAATGAATAATCAGAACTCCCCCAGCTTTTTCTGTCCTCCATGCTTCTTGGCTTTTTGCCATGTCTCCCAGCTCTGCCTAAAGAAAGGGTATTTATTATAATTCTTTCTTGTGAACTCAATTGTTAAGGGGTCGCTTGGATAGCCACTCCCAAAATTAACCTTGTGCTTTGCCTTGAGCTTTTTTATTTCATTATCCCTTACAACCTTTGCTAGTATGCTGGCAGCACCTACAATAGTATACTTAACATCTGCTTTGTGCTCCACAACAATCTTTGGCTTGTACTTAAGCCTTTTTTGTATATACTTCTTGTACTCTTTTAGATTAGTGCTTGGACAGTCCAGGATTACCCTTTTAGGCTTTAGCTTGTTTATAAGAACTACTGCTTTGTCTGCTTCCAGCCAGTTAAGATTAGTATCCTCACTATTAACAGCAGAGTCAATCTCCTTAGGACTAACCTTAATAATATGGTAATCACAAAGGTCTTTTATTTCATTATACAGTCTTTCCCTTTGCAAGGGAGTTAATAACTTAGAATCCTTTACTCCAAGAGTTTTTAATTTGAACTCATCTTTTTCATTAACACAAGCAATAGCCATGACCATTGGGCCAATCACAGGGCCACGGCCAGCCTCTTCAACACCAGCGATTATCATTAGAGCCCAAGAAACAGGCGGGTATATTTAAAGTTAATCTTATATGCTTACTCCTTTCAGCATCTTTCTGAAATTCTTTGACACTGGTACCAACCCTGGCTCTTTCAAGCCTTCAATCTGCTTTATAAGAGGAACATGTTCTAAACCTATTCTACCATAATAAAGCGTTGTCAAGCCTTTATTACCCTTTTCTTCTAAGAATTTCTTAACCTCATAATAACCTTTTAGATATAGGTAATCCTTTGTGTAAGCTCCTGGCTTAGAAGTATCTATTAATCCTCTCTTTGCTCTTAACGTAATCTTCCAGGCAAGGTTTTCATTAAAGTATTTTCTTAGCTCATCAAACACTTGTCTAAAGCCTGTTTGTAATGATAAATGAACACCCAGTACTCTGCCAGCATAAACTCTTAGAGTATTAATCTTTAAACAATCATTCATTTCCTCTGCATTAACAGCCAATCCTTCCTCTGTCATAAGATAATTAGGCAAGCCTGTTTTAAATATCTTGTAAGGTTGATGCTCACCATTCGCAGCTCTGAAAACATGCGTGCCTATCTCATGCACAATAACTCTTCTAAGAAAACTAAGAGGGAACATAACATTCTTTTTCACATAAACCCTTTTTCTTGATACAAGCACAGCAGCATTAGCAGGCATCTTCTTCATACCAACACCCCAGTCATTAAGTTTAAACTCTTCAAGCACCTTCTTCATAATATCAAGAACCTGTTTTGAATTAATACCATCCTCTTCTTTAACAGGCTCTTTTTCTAGAGTATTGTAAGCCTTGTTTACAAGCATCTTGTTTGGCACTCCAAAAATCTCTCTTGAGAAAAAAGTGAACTCATCACTTCCAATGCTCTGCATCATGGCATTAGTCTTTTTAAACTTCTCAAGCTTTTGTTGTAAGAGCTGATTAATAATACTATCTTTTAACTCAATATCCTGGCTTTTTCTAAATAGCTTCTCACTCACAAGAGAAGGCTTTGCATACTTGAAAATAGGGTTATAATCAGGATTATTAAAGAACTTCTTTTTCTCAGAAACAGGGTTCAAAGGATTCATGCCCAGGAACGGTAACTT